>PIVQ01000328.1 GCA_003354055.1 Desulfobacteraceae bacterium
CACGGCGGTAAAGGGATGTCCCTGACGGCCCCCACGGGCAACGGGATGAAGGCGGCCATGGTGCAGGCGTACCAAAATTCGGGTGTCTCTCCCGGGACAATTTCATATATCGAGGCCCATGGAACCGCCACACCCATGGGCGACGCCGTGGAGATCAACACCTTGAAATCGGGTTATAATGAG
This sequence comes from Desulfobacteraceae bacterium, assembly GCA_003354055.1. The sequence goes on from PIVQ01000328.1 coordinate 184, forward strand.
ATTTCTGAAAAAGGATATCATTTTCAGACAGGAGGAACAAAAATTCCTGTTTATATCAGCAGCTTGAAGCCTTGCATCGGCCATGGGGAGATCGCATCCGGAATGGCCGCCTTGATCAAGGTCGTTATGGCCCTGAAGCATAAAATTATACCGGGACTTCCCGGTTTTGAGACATTAAATGAGAATATTTCCCTGGGCAAAAGTCGGTTTGAAATCAGCTCCGAAAATCATCCATGGGAATCACTGACCGGTTCAGACGGCAACGTCTTACCGCGCCGCGCGGCCATCAACAGCTATGGTTTCGGAGGGGTAAATGCCCATGCTGTAATTGAAGAATACGTGGAAAAAAGGGCAACGACAGAGAAGACAGCCGACGGCCCCGACGGAGATGACCCCGTCATTTTCATCCTTTCGGCAAGAACCCGGAAGCGTTTGAAGGTCTATGCCGAAAAAATGGCCGAATTTCTGGAAGAAAATAGCCCTAAGCTTCCGGATATTGCCTATACGCTCCAGACAGGCCGTGAGGCAATGGAATATCGACTGGCGATGGTCGTAAATCATAAAGGCGACCTGTTGGAAGGACTGAAAGCCTTCGCCGGGTCTACCGGAAAAAATGGGGACGCACCTAAGGTTCCCGTACGGATTTTTGTAGGAGAACCGGAAACGAATCTGGAAACCAGTCCTGAAATCAGCCCACTTTTATCGGTAGCAAAAGGTGATACCGGGTTAAAAGACCTTTTGACGGAGAATTATCTTGAAAAATTGGCTGAATACTGGGTCAAGGGGCGTAACTTCCCTTGGGATGTGCTTTACAAGGGGAAAACTCCCGGTAAGGTGTCTTTACCGAGCTATCCTTTCGAAAGGCGTCGCTGTTGGATCGAAATTCCGGATGACCTGAAAAAAGGAGGGCCGGCCAGGGAAACACGGGATAAAAAGCCGGCCGACACTTTCCTAAAGCCCGGGATGGATGTCAGGCAATGGTTGACACGAACCTTGTGTGCGATGCTCAAGCTTTCCGAAAATGAGATCCGGCCGGATCAGGAGATGGGTCAATTCGGGTTTGATTCCTATAGCGGGATGAGGCTTATCAATAGGATAAAAGATGCCTATGACCTGAAGGTTCAACCGGAACGACTGCTTGAATATAATACGGTGGAAGCGCTTGCCCGATATTTAACGGAAAAAGTGAATAACGGCCAGCCCAAGATCGATAATATCGCTATAAATTTAGAAAATGACCCAAGCAAAGTCGATGAAATTGTCGTGGATTCCACCGAAAACAAAGCCGATGCTACCGGCGTGGATGCGGGCTTGTGTGAAGATCTCAATCTGGATGAGTTGTCCGAGTCGGAGCTGGACCGCTTACTGAAACAACATATCGCCGATGAGTAAATTGATTTGTAAAAAATATAAGGTAAATATCTTGCTTTTGATAGCACAGCTACCGCATTTGAATTGCACCCTTGTTGTATAGAATACAGGAGTAGATAATAATGAGCAATAGAATCGATGTTTCCCAAATGAGCAGAGAGCAAAAGCAGGCGATGCTCAGAGACCTTATGGAAAGAAAAAATCAGAAAGACTCTTATTATCCCCTTTCATCGGGTCAAAAAGGACTGTGGTTTCTTCAGCGCATGAAACCGAAAAGCCATGCCTATAATATACCGTGTGCTTTCAACGTATATGGTACCGTGGATATCGGCGCGCTGAAAAGGGCTTTGACGTCTTTGACGGATCGCCGCCCCATTCTCCGGACAGTGTTTAAAACCAATGAAGCCGGTGAACCACTTCAGTCCGTTGCTTATGAAAAACCGCTTTTTTTTAAGGCAGAGTCCATAACCGAAATGGCGGAATCTGAGATCGAACCATTTTTAAGGGCCGTGGCCCATGAACCGTTCGATCTTGAAAAAGGGCCGCTCTTTCGTGTCTATCTTTTCTCACGTTCGGATTCGGATGCTATTCTGCTCGTCAATCTGCACCACATCATCTTTGACGGAAGCTCATTTACCGTTTTCGTAGATGAGCTGATGAAGATGTACAGGGCTGAGCTGACGGGTGAAAAAGCTGTTTTGCCCAAGCCCGGATCTTCTTTTGCCGGCTATGTGAAATGGCAGCAAAAGATGCTCGCAGGTGAAGAGGGAAAAGCCCACAAAGCCTATTGGCTTGAAAAGCTTTCCGGGGAACTTCCGGTTTTAAGTCTGCCCACCGATTTCAGACCTGGAGGCGAGTCTTCTCCCGGTGGGTCTTCTCCCGGCGGATCATCTTCCAGCGGGTGCGAGACCTACAGGACCGAAATTACATCAGATCTGTCCGCAAAACTAAGGAACGTCGCCGCGGACAACCGGGTTTATCTTTTTACCGTACTGCTTTGCGCCTTCAAGGTATTGCTGCACCGATACACGGAACAGGACGACATTATAACGGGTATTCCCATGGCCGGGCGAACCCGTACCGAATTTGAAGATTTGATCGGCTATTTCATCAATATGCTTCCGATCAGGGCAGATCTTTCGGCCGATATCTCCTTTGCCGAACTGCTGCAACAGGTTCATAAAGCAAGCATGGGCGCGCTGGAACATCAGGATTATCCGTTTCCCGAGATCGTTAAGGCGCTAAGGGGGCGAGGATGGGGAGATAACAGCAACTCCCCCCTGTTTCAAACAAGTTTCGTGCTTCAAAACTGGGCAAAGGAGTTTGAGAATAAATTTGTTGATGCGTGGGGAGATGATACAGGATTTAAACTGGAACCGATGATGAACATTCAGCAGGAGGAGGATTTCAACCTGGCATTGGAAGTTCTTGATTTTGAGAGTTTCCAGTTTTTCTTCAAATATGATTCCGGCCTTTACAGGCGTGATACCATCATTCGCATGGCAGACCATTTCAAGCGGTTGCTTGAAGGCATTGCCGACAATCCAGCCCGGATTATTTCCCGATTGCCGCTGCTCACGGAACCGGATCGTCAAAATATCCTTGTTGAATGGAACGATACAAAGACGGATTTTGCAGATGGAATTTGCCTGCATCAACTCATCGAATCTCAGGTGGAAAAAACGCCTGACGCCCCGGCGCTCATCTTCGGAGCCGAACAATTGACCTATAAGGATTTGAACGGGCGCGCCAACCAGGCAGGGCGTTATTTGCAAAAACTCGGGGTCGGTCCCGGGACGCGGGTCGCGATCTGTATGGAACGTTCCATCAGTATGATTATCGGGTTGCTCGGTATTTTAAAAGCCGGCGGAGCGTATGTGCCCATTGATCCGGAATATCCCGAAGAACGCATCCGTTATATGCTGGATGATACGAAGGCGCCCGTTCTGCTGCTGCAAGACAAGTCGTCGGGCTCTCTGCCCGAACACGCGGCCAAAGTGGTGTACCTGGACGATGAATGGCCTGCGATCAGCCAGGAGGATGGATCGAATATCCCCTGCGGCGTTACTTCCGAAGACCTGGCGTATATCATTTATACCTCGGGCTCCACAGGGAGACCCAAAGGGGTCATGATCCGGCACTGTGGCCTTCCCAATCTCGCCCAGGCCCAGATCCGTTTTTTTGGTGTCGAACCTATCTCCCGCGTTCTTCAGTTCGCCTCGATTAGTTTTGATGCGTCTATTTCGGAAATTGCAATGGCGCTTTGTTCCGGCGCCGCGCTTTGCCTGGCGTCTAAAGGGGATCTACTGCCCGGAGAGAAGCTGGAAGAGACGTTAATCCTGCATGCCATTACCCATGTAACGCTTCCGCCGACTGCCCTGACCGTTATGGCGCCCGAGAAGCTAAAGACGCTTTCCACCATTGTCGTCGCCGGTGAGGCGTGCCCGCCTGAACTCGCCGTCATTTGGTCAAAAAACCGGATATTCATCAATGCCTACGGTCCCTCCGAATCCACTGTCTGTGCCTCCGGCATGCGCTATGACGGCCGGGAAGGCAATCTGCCCATTGGCCGTCCCATAGACAACACGCAGTTGTTCATCCTCGACGGGCACCTTCAACCGGTTCCCATTGGCGTCCCGGGCGAGCTTCATATAGGCAGCGTGGGCCTGGCGTTAGGGTATTTGAATCTCCCTGATCTGACGAACGAAAAATTTATTTTGAATCCGTTCGACCAAAAGCACGGAAGCCGTCTCTACAAGACCGGGGATCTGTGCCGGTTTCTGCCGGACGGCAATATTGAGTTTCTGGGAAGGATGGATCACCAGATTAAAATCCGAGGTTTCAGGATCGAGCTGGGAGAGATCGAGACGGTGCTGAGAGAGCATGAGCGGGTCAAGGACGCGGTTGTGGTCGCAAGGGAGACGGCTCGGGCCTTTGACAAGCAGTTGATCGCCTATTTTACGACTGAAAAACCTGAGGAGGCGCCCACTCAAGACGAATTGCGCACACGTCTGAAGGCAACGCTACCGGATTTCATGATACCCGCCCCATTTATATGCCTTGAGACGATGCCACTGACGCCCAACGGTAAAATTGACCGAAAATCTCTGCCGGCGCCTGACCTCAAGTCTATTCGGGAGCAGGCGTTTGCGGCGCCTGAAACGAAAACCCAAGAGATGCTGGTTTCTATCTGGAAAGAAGTGTTGAAAACCGAAAGTGTGAGCATCCATGACGATTTTTTCATGATGGGCGGACATTCCCTGCTGGCGACCGTTGTTATTTCCCGCATTCAGAAAGCGTTCAACATCATTATTCCCATCACCGGCATGTTCGATTTTCCAACCATATCCGAGTTCAGCGGTCACCTGGAGCGCATGTTGAACACCGATTCTGTGTCCTACAATGCCATCCGGCCTGTTGATAGGGACAGGCCCCTTGAGTTGTCCTTTGGTCAGCAACGCCTTTGGTTTCTGGATAAGTTCGAAGGTGGAAATTTTGCTTCCTACAATGTGCCCATTGCCTTCAGGGTTTCAGGAAGCATCGATATATCGGCGTTCAACCGCGCCATCAATGAAATCATAAGGCGTCACGAAGTATTGCGAACCGTTTTTCTGGATCCCCTTGAAAATCAGAATCGGAAAAACCAGAATCGGGAAAGCAGTGAGGGCAAGCCGCTTTTAGAATCTTCTCCCCTGCAGGTGATTCAGCCAGAATTGAAGGTCAACCTAACGCTGATTGATATCGGCGGACTGCCTGAAAAAGAACGGGAAGCCAAGGCCGGGAGGATTGCTTCCGATGAGTGCCTTAAACCGTTCGATCTCTCCAAAGGCCCCCTGATCCGAGCGCTTCTTGTTCGGATGGCAAAAGAAGAGCAATTGCTCCTGATTACGCTGCACCACATCGTGTTCGACGGCTGGTCCGTCGGTGTTTTTTTTACGGAATTTGAACAGCTGTATGCAGCCTATACCTTGAGTAAACCTTCGCCCCTGCCGGATTTTGACATCCAATACGCGGATTTTGCCCATTGGCAGAGAGACACCCTTACGGGTGACAAACTGGAAAACCAATTAACCTATTGGGAAAAACAGCTGGCAGGCATTCCCCTATCAACGGAGCTGCCGACGGACCGCCCCCGTCTGCCCGTTCAGACCTTCAACGGTGATTTCATCCCATTTCAACTGGGACCTAAGCTGACCGGACTATTGAACACCCTCTGTCATACATCCGGCGTCACCCTTTTCATGACACTGTATGCCGCGTTTGCGGTTCTGCTTTCAAGGTACGGCGCCAAAGAGGATATTGTTATCGGATCTCCCGTCGCGAACCGCAATCACATCCAGACGGAACATTTGATCGGTTTTTTTGTCAACACCCTGGCGCTGCGGGCGGATTTGAGCGGTGATCCCCCATTTTCGGGCCTGCTTAAGCGGGTGAAAAAGTGTACGTTAGACGCGTACGAGCATCAGGACCTGCCCTTTGAAAGGCTGATCATGTCCGATGAGTTGAATATCGAGCGCAGCATGAGCCAATCCCCGTTGTTCCAAGTGATGTTCGATCTGTACAACGACTCCGATGGCGTTGGGGGACGTTTTGAAACGGGCGGTTTGACCTTTTCGCCCTATGACATCGCGTATGATGTGGCTAAATTCGATTTGACGCTCTCCATGATAGCGGAAGATGACACAATCAAAGGACGGTTCCAGTATAACACCGATTTGTTCGATCGCGCCACGATCGAAAGGACAGTCGGGCACTTCAAGGAGCTTCTGGCCGATATCGTCGCCAATCCGGACAAGAACCTATCCGAACTCTCGATAATACCCCAATGGGAAAAACATCGGCTCATGGTGGAATTCAATGATACAAAAGCGGATTTCCCCGATGATACCCCGGTTCATCGACTGATCGAGGCGCGGGCCAAAGAAACGCCGGATGCCACAGCCGTTGTTTTTCAAGATGAGCCAATGACCTATAAGACCCTGAATGAACGCGCAAATCGAACGGGGCATTATCTGCAAAAACTCGGCGTCGGTCCCGATGTCCTGGTTGGATTATACATGGAACGTTCCTTTGAAATGATCGTGGGGCTGCTGGGGATATTGAAGGCAGGAGGCGCTTATGTGCCGTTAGACCCCTCCTATCCCGAAGACCGAATCGCCTATATAATGGAAGATACGAAGGCGCCGATCATTCTGACACAAGCCCGGTTGCTGGATTCCGTGCCTGAAACAAATGCCAGGCCCGTTTGCATGGATAACGATTGGGAAAAAATTGCCAGGGAAGAATCGGGAGACGTTGCGAGCAACGCCAAACCCGATCATATGATCTATGTGATTTATACCTCAGGAACCACGGGCAGGCCCAAAGGGGTGATGATCGAGCATCGATCCGTTACTGCGAGGCTGGCATTTTGGAAAGACGTGTATAGGCTCTCTGAAAAAGATGTGGCCATTCATTATCGGCCCTATAGCTTTGACGGCTCCGTAGAGGAATATTTGCTGCCCCTTTCGGTGGGGGCACATTTTATCATGGCACCCAGTAACATCGCAGTGACGGATAACATTGCGGACTACTTAATCAACGCTATTGAAAAATACCGAATCACAAAGATCAACATGCCGCCCGTCCTGCTGGATGTTTTCCTGGCGGAACTCAAAAGAGCCGGTACTGAAAAGGTTAAAAGCCTGCATACTATCGTCAGCGGCGGCGATAAGCTCACCAGGGATATCGTCCGAAAATTCGACGTCCTTTTCCACAGGGCATACCTTTACAATACCTACGGACCGACTGAGAACGCCGTTGACTCCCTGAACTGGCGATGCAACCTTTCGGAAGGAAAAGGGCGCGTGCTTTTGGGAAAATCAATCGCCAATACTAAGTCCTATATTCTGGACAGGAATTCAGAACTTGTTCCTCTGGGCGTTGCGGGGCAATTGTATGTTAGTGGGATCGGCCTTGCCCGGGGATACCTGAATCGCCCGGATCTTACAAAAGAAATGTTTATTCCCAATCACCTCAGCGACGCGCCGGGAAGCCGCCTTTACAAGACAGGGGACCTTTGCCGTTGCCTTGCAGACGGGAATAT
>PIVQ01001125.1 GCA_003354055.1 Desulfobacteraceae bacterium
GGGCTTTCCTTTTTCTTCTGGAATAAGGCGTTGAGCACGGGAAATATCACGATCATCGGATATCTTACCTATCTGACCCCGCCCCTGGCGGTTCTGCTGGTCAGCATTATCCACGGTCAAAAGATATCGTCACAGGTGCTGGCCGGCATGGGGGTGATCATCGGGGCGGCTATACTTGGAAAAATTTTCATGGATAAACCATAATGTTGCAGCGTTAGGGTTTATCTTGAAAGTATCTTAAATGATGAATTTACAAAAAAAATAACGGTGTCGTGTATCCTTTCTTGACCCGGCCTCGTCATAGGCTAAAAGTTCGGATAATGACGCCATGGCACATGGCGTATAATAAAAAACGGACAAATGACAATACTGAAAAGAGGAGACCATATTATGAAGAATTCAGAATTTTCACTTCGCATCCAGACCACTGACGGCCATTGTCCGGCCGGTGAAACCGCTGGCAACCGGATGATCGCCCAGGGAAAAATCCCCGTTATTTCATGTGAGGGCTCATGCATCAGGGGAGAAATCTCAAGGCTTGCAGCCAATATGCTGGCCAAGCATGCGGGGTATGGCCGGGGCTGCCACGGTGAAATGCTTTCCGTCCCCCATTCCGCCATGGCAAAATGGGCAAGGCAGGCTAGTAAAATTGTGGTGATCGACGGCTGTTTTTTACACTGCCACGGCCGGATGATGGAAGGAATATACAGTAAGGACCAACTGGTTGTATTTGATGCCCTCTCCTATTACAAACAATATACTGATATAATGGATATTGACGATGTACCGGAGCCTGCACGAAAAAAAGCAGCACAGCTGGTTTTAAATGAAGTGCTCAAGACAATGGAAGCAGGAGGACCGACGGGAGGTCCCGTGGACGGTGCGGAAGCTGGCTGTATGGGCAATACAACCGGTTGTGACACCGTGAAGGCAGGCTGTTGCGGCAGCTAATAACTCATACAACCTAAGGAGGTCCCCATGGAAAAAGAGATGATCGCATGCCGCATATTTGAGGATGAATTAAAGGCGGTTCTGGATGAAGATGAATTGCCGAAGATTCACTGGATTGAAGCGGCTCTCCATGCAGATCCGGCCAAGATGGAAAGTGCCATTTCACAGACCTTAGCCGAAAAAATCACGCCCGGATCCGGGATCTGTTTTTTATTCGGCAATGGCTGCCATCCGGATATGTCTGACATCACCCGGGGCTGCCGAGCGGGACTTCCCTTGGAAAAAAACTGCATCCATGCCTTTCTCGGTGCAGAGCAGACCAAGGAACTGGAAAGAAACCGGACCATGGTGATCACCCCGGGCTGGCTTGATGCATGGAAGGGTATTATGTCGGGCATGGGCTGGGATGAGGTGGATGTCAGGATCAACATGGGACGGTACGACAGGATAATCCTCCTTGACCCGGGTCTTGTTCCCATTGACGACGAGGCTCTTATCCTGTTTTACGATCTGGTTCAGGTCCCTGTGGAAATTATGGAGATCACCCTGGATTATTTTAAAGAATTTGTTCGCCAAATAATAGGGCAGGAAGCCCGATAAAATCAGCCCCCAGGCTACGATCTAACAGTCTGGGGGCTGATCCGCATTTCACTTTTCCGGCGCAATTTTTTGAAGCCTTCGAAGTCCTTCTTTTGCAGATTTTACAAGGTCCCGGTCGTCCGGATATTCGTCTCCTTTATCTCAAAAAGTCCTTAATTTTCTCTTTTAACAATACCTCAGTCTCATTTAGCAATTTTTGGGCGATCAAGTCCACATGCCTGTTTTGCCAGGATTCCAGGTCGGTTCCTTTGACCCACTGGTTGAATGCCCCCAGGGCCGGACCGGTATGCACCTGGAAATCCACGGTGTTGTCCGGGTCCCCGGCAA
>PIVQ01000329.1 GCA_003354055.1 Desulfobacteraceae bacterium
CTATATGTTTATTACAGAATGGTATTTTCTCATTTGTTGAGAAATTATCTGGTTGTGAAACTTTTTTAAAAGGTAATTCTCTTATATTCCAATTATGATTTATAGCATTTTTATATATACTTATTTCTTCTCTAAATAATTTATCTTCTCTCTCTTTTTCTTTAAAATTATAACTAGCACTATGATCATTTAATGAATTATATAAATAAATATTTGTATCAGCTGTTGAAAATGTATTTAATTCATCCTTTAATTGTGCTTCATAAAATGAAAAGAATGTTACAAAATCATCATATAATGTTAATTTTTCACTATACTTAATTGGTTGAGTTGTATTAAATATTTTTCTACTTACTAATAATATTCTTGATGGTGTTTTTGTATCTTGTAATTTGTTAGTTAAAGGACTTTTTGTTTTCATCTTTGCCCACCAATTTTCATTCTCACTAAATGAACTTATTAATTTATAATTAAACTTTAATGGTAAATAATTGAAATTATCTTTATTATCAAAATGAACTCTATCATTTAACATTAAATGTAATAAGTCTAATTCTGGTTCTTTCTTTAACATTTTTTCATATTGTTGAAATGCTGTTGGGTAAAATAAATCATCACCATCACATAGAGTCATATAATCATATTCTTCTAAATCTTGAAATGTTTTTAAACAAGAGTTGTGCCCTTTTCCAGGCCGAGAATTAGATGGTGTTCTGATAATTTCAATATCTTCATATTTTATTTTTCCCAATACTTCACTATAATACTCTTCATTTATTGTATTTACAATAATTTTAATATCATATTCAAAACTTACTGGTCTTTGATTTAATACTGATTCTACGCATCTTTTTAATAATTTTATTTTGCTACTAGTTAGAACTAATACAAGAACTTTCATTGTTTATTTAATGATTTAATATAATATATTAAATCATTTTTAATTAATTTAAATTAATTTAAATTATTAGGATTTTATATAAATGAATAACTTAAAACATTTCATTATAGGTTCATCTCTACCAGTAATCGCTTTACACTATATTTTAGTTTACTATAACAAAAAGAAGAAGTATTCCTATTTTTCGTATACAATTCTTGCTCCATTATATTTAGGATTAGTCAATGTTATTTCACACAATGTTTTCAAAAAAATGAATATTCAAAACTTATTATTATTATCTTTAATTTCAGCAAACTTTGTATTCGCAATATCATATTTTACAGATAAGTATGATTTTAATGAAAATGAATGGCTAATCTATTATTTTAGACTTAATATTTTACACTTTTATCTTTATAATATTATATACGGTATTGAATGGCTAGTTACATAGAAAACTTTAAAATTAATTTTATGGTATACATGATTGTTAAAAGAGGATTATTATCACCCAATGAAACTTGGTGGAACATATCTGATATGTTATTAGAAGATGCATCTGGTATAAATTATTTTTATGATTTGAAGAAAAAATACGGAAACTTTATTCCAATTCATATAGGTTCAACTAAATTATTTTTAGTAACAGATATAAATGATATTCGTTTTATTTTTGATAATTCACCAAACTTATTTAGTGTTGGAAAATTAAAGTATGATTTTTTTAAGAGTTTTATGATGTATAACGTAGGAGTAAGTTCAGGTCATATGTGGAAAAGAAGGAGAAAATATAATGAATGTGTTTTAAATAGTGATAGTCACCATGTATTTTTATCACATTATAATCAAATAATTGGAAATAAATTAAAACAAAAAATACCAAAAAAACCAAATGATTTTGCAGAAGTTGGTAAATTATTAACAATGAATATTGTTTTCGGTATTGATAAAATTATTCCAGAAATATTTGAGATTTTCAATGAAGCAAATTCATTAAGTTCAGTTTATTCTGGAAAAACAGAAGTAGATGAAAGAAAATTATTAATGTTAAAAGGAGCACTTATTTATAGTTTAAAATACGCTGATAATAATTCTCTTGTAAAATTAAGTAAAAAATGTCCAATGTATAGTAATGATATGTTCAATGAATTATTTCACCAAGTTACACATTGGATTTTTCCTATTGTTGGACTTTTTAGTGTTCATTCAATTAGATTATTAAGTTTAATTATTAGTGCTAACTTATTAGATAAAATCAAACAAAAACCTCCATTACTTCGTAAGTGTATTTTAGAACTATTTCGTTTAAATAATTCAGTTGTAACTACTTATAGAACATTAACAGAAGATATTAAAATGAAAAATAAATTATTTAAGAAAGGTGACCAATTTATAATTTTAAATAATCCAATTTTGAGAGACCCAGATTATTTCAAAAATCCTAATTCATTCAATCCTTTCCGTTGGAATGAAGATATGGAAAAATCATACTATTCAATAATGTTTAACCAAGGACCTCAACATTGTCCAGGTAAAGAATTAGCAATTGATTTATTATATTCTTTTGTTCTTAACTATCTATCATTAACTAATTTTAAAGTGAATGTTTCACCTAAAATTAATATTAATAATGTTGGTCAAATGTTAAATCCTTATAAGTTTAGTTTTTTTAGACAGTAGCCCAATTAGCAGCAGAAAATGCTGAATATACACCACATTCACATCCTTTTTTTACTGCTTCTTCTGCTAAGTTAGGTCTTAACCATTCTTCTACTGGTTTGATTGTATATTTATTCCCACCAAAATCTTGTAACTGTGGTAGTGGTCTTGGTTCTTCTTCTGCTACTGATATCATTGCTTTTGCGTAACCAGTATCTTCTACTGGTAATTGTTCTAGTGCTAAAACTTTATCCTGTTCTATTACTCGTGGTGATTCTGTTAATTCTGTTCTTATTAATTCTGCATTTGTTGATGGTTTTGGTTCATCTAATAAATCTAATTCTTTTTGTTCTGATGTTTTTTTAACCATATCATCAAGTAATACTTGTAAATCACCTTGAATATCTGCCTTTAAATCTCCTTCTTGTTCTGTCGGTTTTCCTTCTTTAATTTGAAGTTCTTCTTCTTCCTCTACAATTGGTTCTTGTTCTAATTCTTCTTCTTTTATTATTTCTTTTTCTGTATCTGGTTCTTCTACTATTTCTTCTGTATCTGGTTCTTCTACAATTATTTCTTCTTCATTCTCAAATCCTTCTTTATTATTAGTTAATAATATATATGCTACTCCTATAATTGTTCCAAATAATGAATATTTAATTAAGTTTTTTTCATTGATGTCTTTACCTACTAATTTAAATGATATGCTCATGATTATTTTAATTAAAAAAAACATTAATATTACAATTGCTGCTACTTTTAATACTTTAAAAAACATAATAGAATTATATATAATAATATTATATTTATTTTTAATATTTTGTATTAAACTATAATCCAATTTTTATCATAAATATCTTGCCATTTCTCTGGTTTCATATATCCACTATTAAACCATCGTGAAGGTGCTATTACTTTCTTACCTTCCTTATCATTTAAATATGCTGACCACCAAGAGAAAGTTGAGTTTGCTATAATGTGATGATTACACATACTCATTAAATATAAATCATGTAAATCTAATTTTGTTCTCATAAAATGTTTATCTTTGAATGATTTAAATAATTTTGAACTAGTTGAACACCATTTGATATCATCTGAAAATATTACGAATGTATATTTTTCATTTAACTTTTCAATTGTTTCACAATCTAATTCTTTACATAATTTTTTTAATGCTACTCTATAATATTTTTCATTTTGAACAATATGAACGTGTTGGTATTTTAAGTAATCTGCTCGTCTTACATGAATACTAATTGTTGGTTTTTTAAACTTATAATAACTATTTAATAATTCTTGAATATCATTTTTATATGCTGTAAATAATTCAATTATTTGTTTTCTATTATGATTGAAATACTTTGGAGATTGCCAATATCCATCAATCATCATTCCTCTTTTCTTATCATTTGGTATTCTTTGATAATTAAATTCACGTTCTCTATATAGTAATTTAATACCTTTTGGTTTTGTGTTCTGTTTTTTAACTAACTTAAATATTGTTCTCATCCATATTTCTTCCTCTGGTCTTTTTGTACAAGAGTTTGTAAAGTTTGATACACAATATTCTTGTTCTCTATCAATTGATAATGAATATAAATTAGCAATAATAAATAGACAATTTCCAACTCCTCCTTTTAAGATTGAATATAACATTATTTTATATTTTAATATAAAAAATAAATTTTAAAATATTTTATTATAACTTATTTATAATCTTTATATTTTAATAAGTTACCTTTTTTTATTACTACCACCATTTTGTTCTAAACATTTCTTCTGTAATTCTGCTTTTTTTAATTTACTATATCCCTTAATTCCTTTCTTTTTACATTCTGCTCTTAATTCTTTTACAGTCATTGATTTCATTGCTTGTTTTTTAGCTTGTTCTACACCTAAACAATTTTTTTGTAATGTTGCCTTTTTCCATTTACTATATCCTTTTATTCCTTTCTTTTTACATTCTGCCTTTAACTGTTTTACGTTTAATTTTAACTTATTAATACTCTTTATAATTTTATTTAGTGATTTTTTCTTCTTTATAATTTTCTTCTTTATTGATTTTTTTATTTCTTCTATGCTATATTCATCTGGAGATAAAGTATATACCCAATCTTTTCCTGTTTTTTCACTCATCATATGTAATCCTGTTGTGAAATCTACTGATCTTTTGTATGTTAATGAAAACTTTCTTTTATTCATATGTTTATCCATTAAATACTCATAATTTACTTCTGGAATATAAACATTTTGTCCTATATTTATTGGATAGAACCACTTACAGTTTAATGGTTGTCCTGGAACTGCTGGTTTACAAGCTCCTCTTACTTTTTGTCCTTTTGCATATTTTATCATGTTTTTAAAGGAATCTTTATCTAAACAATAAATTGCTTTATCTAATTTAATAAAAGTTAAATCTTTTGTTGGTATATCTTCAACATCCTCTTGTGTTATATATTCAATTGTATTTTTACAAAATGTATTTCTTGTTCTATTTGATTGTTTTAATTTTAGTAATTCAACTGCTTTCTTTGCTCGCTTTCCTTCCTCTTTTGCTTGTTTTGCCATTTTCTTTTTTATTATCTTTTTCTGTTTTTTTTGTTCTCTCTGTCTCTTTTTTTCTTCTTTTTTTAATGCTTTGTTAATTTCTTTAAATCTACCATATAATTCTCTAGCTATTTTTTTTACATTTGGTTCTGCTCCAGCTGTTGCTCGCGTAATAGTTGTTTGCCTCCCAAGTAGATGTATTCCTATAACAAGTGCAGATAATCCAATTAATGATTGTATATTTCCAGAATTATATTCACCCCTTGCTATTAATTCATCTATATAATTTGATGAAATATCCAAATACATCTTTTTTATTTCTCTAGATGTATTATTAAAATTCTCCATTGAAGTTGGATAATAAGCAAGACTATCAATTATTTTTCTGTGTAATTCTTCCATTATATAAATATTATATATATTTGTATAATATTTTAATTTATATATTTATTTTTTACCTCTTTTTTTAATTGATTTTCTTTTTGGTTTTCTTTTCTTTATTGATTTCTTTGCTAGTTTCTTTTTCTTTCCTCCATTTTGTTCTAAACATTTCTTCTGTAATTCTGCTTTTCTCATTTTACTATATCCTTTTATTCCTTTTCTTTTACATTCTGCTTTTAATTGTTTTATAGTCATTGATTTCATTGCTTGTTTTTTAGCTTGTTTTGTACCTAAACAATTTTTTTGTAATTCTGCCTTTTTCATTTTACTATATCCTTTTATTCCTTTCTTTTTACATTCTGCCTTTAACTGTTTTACGTTTAATTTTAACATTTTCTTTATTGATTTCTCCTTCTTTACAACTTTTTTAGATATTGCTTTCTTTACTTCTACAATATCATAATTATCTGAAACTAAATCATATACATTGTCTTTTCCTGATTTTTCACTCATCATATGAAGTCCTGTTGTAAAATCTACTGATCTTTTGTGTGTTAATGAAAATTTTCTTTTTTTTAAATTAATATTCTTATAATTTACTTCTGGAATATAAACATTTTGTCCTATATTTATTGGATAGAACCACTTACAGTTTAATGGTTGTCCTGGAATTGCTGGTTTACAAGCTCCTCTTACCTTTTGGTCTTTTGCATATTTTATCATGTTTTTAAATGAATCTTTATCTAAACAATAAATTGCTTTATCTAATTTAATAAAAACTAAATCTTCTGTTGGTATATCTTCAACATCCTCTTGTGTTATGTATTCAATTGTATTTTTACAAAATGTATTTCTTGTTCTATTTGATTGTTTTAATTTTTGTAATTCAATTGCTTTCTTTGCTCGCTTTCCTTCCTCTTTTGCTTGTTTTGCCATTTTCTTTTTTATTATCTTTTTCTGTTTTTTTTGTTCTTCCTGTCTCTTTTTTTCTTCTTTATTTATTGGATTAAATTTTCTAAATAATTCTAGTGCTAATTGTTTTATCATTGGGGGTGCTTCAGCTGTTGCTATTGTTATAGTAGTACTATCTATTAATGAATGTATTCCTATAACCATTCCAACCATTTGTAGTATTGCGATTTTATTTCCTGGCGTATATATATCTCTTCTGATTAATTCATCAATATATTCTCCTGAAATTCTCATATACATTCTTCTTATTTCTAATGGTAATTCAACGAATCTGTCAAGTACACTACTTCTCATATTATCAGCTATTTCATAATAAACTTGTGTCATTATATAAATATTTATATATATTTGTATAATATTTTATTATTATATTTTTTATATGGTATATTAATGGTAATAATTGTATTTCTAACATTAATTTATTATTTATTGACTTATTTATAATCTTTATGTTTTGATAAGTTACCTTTTTTAATACATTTTGTTTTTGATGATTTTTTTTTATGAACTATAAATTGACAATCATATTTATTTAAAAGTCCTTTTTTTATTCTAGCATTATTACATCCTTTTTTATTATTATCATAATAATGACATGATTTTACTTTATCAACTATTATATCAAGTAATTCATCTTTACTTCTTGTTCGCATAGATTTAATAGGTATTTTCTCACTATAAATAATTCTCACTAAATCTTTTCTTTTTGGTTTTGGACTATTAATTATATTAAATATTTTCTTTTTACTCATTTTATTACTACCTCCATCCTGACTTAAACATTTCTTCTGTAATTCTGCTTTTCTCATTTTACTATATCCTTTTATTCCTTTTCTTTTACATTCTGCTTTTAATTGTTTTATAGTCATTGATTTTGTTGCTTGTTTTTTAGCTTGTTCTGCTCCTAAACAATTTTTTTGTAATTCTGCCTTTTTCATTTTATTATATCCTTTTATTCCTTTCTTTTTACATTCTGCCTTTAACTGTTTTACGGTTAACTTACTACTCTTTACAATTTTCTTTATTGATTTTTTTATTTTTTGTAATTCAACTGCTTTCTTTGCTCGCTTTCCTTCCTCTTTTGCTCGTTTTCCTTGTTTTTTCTTTATTATTTTTCTTTTCTTTTTTGCTTTCTTTTTTTCTATTGATTTAAATTTCTGATGTAATTCTCTTGTTAGTCGTGATATTGTT
>PIVQ01000330.1 GCA_003354055.1 Desulfobacteraceae bacterium
CTTTCGGCCTGGGATTCGGAGAATTCACCGGGATAGGCCTTTTGAATGTTTTTCATGACAACCGCTCTATGGCGCTTGTCCAGCGTGTACCAGATCAATCCCAGGCTATCGGAAAAAAAGGTTAAAAGGCCTCTAGGACATTTTCCGAGACACAGCAGCATCATCTTGATTAACCGGTACGATATGTCATCCCTCATAAATTTATTCTGCCTTCAGCTTTTAAACGGCTCACTTAAAAAAATATAATGGATACAACGCCTTGTTGCTTTAACAGACAACTCCCGGATAATTTATACTTGGGTTTTGTCTGGAATTCAAGAAGTTCCGATAAACTATTGGCAAGGGGAAACCGTGATTTTCGGTCTGATACCATTTAGGAAAGTTTGATATTTTTCTTGACATTTACAGCCTTGATTTGTAGCAAAGAACAACAAACTTTTACCTGGTGCCAAACGGCTTAATAGGGAATTCCGTGAAAATCGGAAACGGGCCCGCCGCTGTATTCGGGGACAAGTGCTGCAGAGTGCCACTGTTTTTTTAATGGGAAGGCGCAGCACGAGGATGATCCGTAAGTCAGAAGACCTGCCTGGTGATGAGTTCGTATTCTATGGACAAGATGCGGACATATGCATATCTGGAAGAAGAAAGGGATATTCCGGATCAATTTTAAATTGGTCTGGATTTTTATTTTCCAGGTCGTGAAAGAATGGAGAGTGTTATGAAGATAAAATCATTTTTTTTCGCGGTTGCAATGATGTTCGTATTTGCCGCCACAAACAGTTACGCAAGCAGTGGCTATCACGTTGAACACAAAAGTGCGGTTGTTCTTGCCATGTTCGGAACAACAGTTGAACCTGCCTTACAGAGCCTGCTTAATATCCGGTCTAAAATTGAGAAGAAATTTCCGAACACGGAAGTGCGCATTGCATTTACCTCAAATATCATCCGTAAAAAATGGCAGCACAGGGCTGAAAATCCTGGTTATATCAAAGCCCATCCGGAAATTCCCAAGGATATCCTTCTTGTAAAAACCCCGCTGGCGACCATAGCGGATTTACAGAATGACGGCTATGATAATATCGTTATCCAGCCGACCCATGTTTCCATGGGGGAAGAGTTTCTTGATCTGCATACCTATGTTGATGCGCTGATGAGCATGGGAACCTTTAAAAAACCAAAATACAAACCGTTTCAGAAAGTTGCCCTTGGCAGACCTGCTATGGGTACCTATGGCACGAAATTTCCTTATGTTGAGGATATTGCCACACTGGCAAAGGCTATGGCTCCTGATGCTACACTTGCCGCCAAAGAAAAAGCAGGTCTTGTATACATGGGACACGGGAATGACTATTTCCCCGGAGGCGCCTATCTTGAATTTGCCGCTAAAATGCGGAAAACCTATCCTGATGTTGTGACAACTATCGGTAATGTGGAAGGGTATCCGGGTATTGAAGATGTAATGGAAGCCTTAAAATTGTACGGCGTAAAAAAGGTGGTTCTCAAGCCTTTTATGGTGGTTGCAGGTGATCATGCAATGAATGATATGGCTAGTGACGAAGAAGATTCCTGGAAAACAATTCTTGTGAAAAACGGCTTTGAAGTGGTTATTGTAACCACCGGCCTTGGTGAAAACGATGACTTTGCCAACATCTTTGTCAATCATGCAGCTGATGCTGCCAAGGATGCCGGTATAGATCTTAAATAAGCCTCATGATCCTGGGCCCGATCAGGTAAAGCGGCTGTAATCCTTTATTTTCTGTTGCAGCCGTTTTGAAAGGTAATTGCTTGCCTCCCCCAGTTGGTCCAGGATCATTCGTGCCTCCTCCCTGTAGCGCCTGATTTTTGGCTGCTTCCAATGGGGTGGCGGGGGCTGTAGGTTGGTGATCCGGTCGCAGAGTTTCACCATCCAGATTTCCCTGGATTGCTGTCGGATACGTTTCAGGCTGTCTGCCATCCGCTCCTCTTTTGTGGGAAAATCCGCCCGCTTGCTCAGGGCCAGTACACCGTCCGCCACTTTTTCTCCGAATCCTTCACAGACGGTGTCCCGGGTATGAGCGGTATCTTCGATCACATCGTGGAGGACGGCGCATAACACCAGGAGGTCCGGATTGTCTATCGGTTCACAGGCTGCGGTCGCCATGGCTTCTGCTGCCACAAGGCCGATATGGGAGATGTAGGGGAGATCGCTTCCCGGCAGGGTCTGCCCCTGGTGAGCATTGACGGCAAACTGCCATGCCCTGATATAGCTGTCCTGGTTCCAGGCTGTCATAAGGCTCCTTGAAAAAAATGCCCGGGAATAGTCCCGGGCCGGATTATCGGTTGTTTGAAAGTACCTCGTTGATGGCCCTGGCCATCTCGCTTTTATTCAGGGGTTTATCAATGTATCTGGTAATGCCGATTTGCCTGGCCCGGTCCGGGTCTATTTTATTGCTGAATCCCGAGCAGAGGATGACTGGTAATTGGGGATTGAGCGTGATGATTTTTTGGGCCAGCCGGTCGCCTGTGAGATGGGGCATGGTCATATCTGTAATGACCAGGTCAAATTCAAAGGGATCTGCTTCGATTCTTTTTAAGGCCTTTAGAGGATCGGTTTGGGTATCTACCTGGTAGCCCAGGCGGCCAAGAACCCTGGCCCCCATTTTAACCATGGCCGGCTCATCATCGATAAAGAAGATACGTCCTTCTCCCTTTGGTATTTCCTGGGTATCGAAGGTTTCCGACGTCTCTTTTGCATATATAAGGGGCAGCAGTACCTTAAATGTGGTTCCTTTTCCGGGTTCGCTGTATACACTGATATCCCCGTTATGGCTTCTTACAATGCCGATAACCACGGCAAGCCCCATTCCTGTGCCCTTGCCAATCTCTTTGGTGGTAAAATAGGGATCGAATATTTTGGCTTTCAGGGCCGGGTCAATGCCATGGCCGGTATCAGAGATGGTCAACTGGGCATAGCGGCCGGGCGCAATTTCCTGAAACTGGCTTATGGCCAGTTGGTCCAGCTGAACCTCTGACAGTTGAATCTCCAATAAACCGCCGTTTTCATCCATGGCGTGGGCGGCATTGGTGCACAGGTTGATGAGCACCTGATGAATCTGGGTCTGATCCGCCTCAATGGTTCCTGTATCAGGGCTGATATCAATCTCTATCTCTATGGAGGTTGGGATTGAGGATCTCAACAGTTTTATGGACTCTTTAATGATGGGCTGGAGGGTCATGGGTTTTTTCAACTGCTCTGTTTTACGGCTGAAACTCAACAATTGTTTTACAACATCCCTTGCCCTGAGGCTGGCTGTTTTAATCTCCTCCAGATTCATCCGGGTCTGATTCCAGATGGGAATATCATCCATAGCCAGTTCTACGTTTCCAATGATAATCCCCAGGATGTTGTTGAAGTCATGGGCAATGCCGCCTGAAATTGTGCCCACGGCTTCCATTTTCAAGGCTTGCGCAAGGTGGCGTTCCGCCTCTACCTTTTCCCCCTCTAAAATTTTCTGGGGGGTGATGTTTTTGTTGACCCCGCGATAGCCTTTCAGGTTTTCCTGATCGTCAAAAACGGGAATTCCGTTTTCCAGAAGGCAGACCCGGTTTCCCTGTTTGCCTATATACCAGTGTTCAACGTCTTTTAGTTTTTCCTGATTTGCTGCAATCCGGGTCATCAAGGCAAGGGCATTGCTGCTGTCATCTTCAGCCATGAATTCAAAAGGGGTTTTTCCCAGCATTTCCTCGGGCAGGTAGCCGAGCACCCTTTCCACACTTTGGGAAATGTAGGTGAAGTGTAGGGTCTGATCAATCTCCCAGATCCAGTCTGCCATACCCATTGTAATGTCCCTGAATCGTTTTTCGCTTTCCCTGAGTGCGTCTTCATACCGTTTTCTTTGGGTAATATCCCGGGCCACGCTGTTTACGTTTTTAAGACGGCCCTGTTCATCGTAGTGAAAGTTGCAGGTCCACAGCATGTGGAAAATTTCTCCGGTCCGGGAATTGACCTGTCTGTTTTCGATCATACTGCCCGGAAGGTGTTCCCCGACACAGGTCTTAAACCAGTCTGTTGTTTTTTCTTTGTCTTCCGGATGGATGAACTGAAATGCTGAAATACCAATGCTGTTTTCAGGGTCCGGTCCGATAAATTTTTCAGACATCTTGTTTACAAAAAGAAAGTCTCCTGATCCGTCCACACTGGTTATCAGGTCGTTGGTGCCTTCAACAAGTTCCCTGTACTTTGATTCACTTTTTTGTAGCAACCGGCTGGTGTTATGCTGCTCGGTGACATCGGTCATAACAATGATCGAAACCTCATCCATGCTGATAATGCTTGATTCAACAATGGCATAGCTTCCGTCTTTACAGGCGATTTCAGATAGTATCCCTTCTACCTCTTTCCCTGTCTCTAGGGAACGGGCTGCAGCAGATTGCCATTCCCGGTTGATTTTTTCCCGGTATACAGGATCGGGATAGATGTCCTTCCATCTGGCGGCGTTATTGGCAAGGTGATCAAGGGTGTAGCCGTATCTGGCTGTGAATTTGCGGTTAAAGGATAAGATCCTTCCTGAGTTATTTACAATGACCATGGGCACCGGGGTGTTTTCAATGATGCTCGATTTGGCCTGCTCCGCTTTTTTCAGTGCAGTGATGTCTAAGCCGTAGATGTTGACGGAATTCATCTCTGAAACCGGGGTGGCAACAAGGGAGATACATTTGCCTTCATACATCTCTTCAAACTGACCAACCCGGTTCTGTTCAAGAATGTCCGCCAATCTTTTTTCCCAGTGGACAGGAATCGGGTCTCCGATTTCGATTCCCCAGTGGGTTAACAGTTCCCCACTGCCCCGATTGGCATAGAGCAGAATCCCAGTGGGTGAGATCCTTAGAACCGGGTTGGGATTTTCTCTTGGAAACCGTTCCAGATTGGCTGCCTGGGTCTCTGCAGCCATTCTTCGGGAGATATCCTGGAATACCATCACCACACCAATGGTGTTGCCCTGTCTGTCTTTTATGGGGGCACCGGAGTCCGAAATATGGTATTCGGTTCCGTCTTTTGCCACCAGGGCCGTATGATTGGCAAGACCGACAACCCGGCCGTGGGTCAGCACTTTTTCAACCGGGTTCTCTGCAGGCTCCCTTGTTTGTGAATGAATGATATGGAAAATGTCGGTGAGGGGTTTACCCCGGGCCTCCTTGAACGCCCATCCCGTCAAATGCTCGGCAACGGGATTCATCCGCATTACATTTCCGGACAGGTCTGTTGCAATGACTGCATCACCGATGGAATCAAGGGTGATTCTCAGGTTTTCTTCGCTTTCCTGAATCTCTTTTGTGATTTTATTTACGGTTTTTCTCAACCTGAAATTCCACAGAAAATTAAGGGCAAAAAGAACAGACAAGAGGGCAAGTATCCATAGTAACCGGGTCATCCAGACCGCCCGTTTTGTTTTTTGATAATCCGTGTAAAAAAAGCCCTTTAACCGGAAGTCTTTTTCGACCAGGCCTAACTTTATATAGGTGTCTGCAATCTTCTGCCACCGCTCCGGGTTGTTATGGCCGATTTCCACCAGATCCGGATGAATAAGATCTTTTAACTGCTGCTGTTCAAACATCAGATGGTTTTTTGATTTTTTTTGAGAGTATTTTTTGAGGATAAGATCTGCGATTTCTTCAGGATGGTCAAATGCATAGTTCCACCCCTTAAAACTGGCTGCCATGAAGGCGGCAACCACTTCCGGCTTTCCCTTTAAAAGGGCTGATGTTGAAAACAGGGTATCCCCATAAAAATCAATTCCGTAGGTAATGGGTTTGATTAAATGGAAAGGGGTCTGTTTTTGCTGAAATAAATAGGGCTGGTTTGCCATGCTGCCGTTAATGGCATCCACTTTTCCGGCTATGAATTTTGCATTTGCCGTCTTGTTTTTGTTAAGGATATGAAGGGCGTTAATATCAATGCCTTCATTGAGAAACATAGCGGCAAATTCAGGTAATTCGCTTTTGTTGAGCATTACGGTTTTGTTTACCAGGGAATGGAGAGAGGTGATTCCCCTGTCGCTTCTTACAATGATGGTGCGGATGGAGTGCTGCATAATGGGGGCAAGTACGACTACATCACTTCCCTTGGCCCTGTGGTACAGGAGCTCCGAGCCCAGAACTCCGAATTGGGAACGCCCCTGGGATACAATATCCAATACCTTGATCCCGGGTCCGCCTTCCAGGATTTCCACATCAAGACCTGCCTCCCGGTAAAAACCTAAGTCCTTGGCCGCATAATATCCTGCAAATTGAAACTGATGAAACCATTTGAGCTGGAGGCTGATTTTCTCAAGAGGTGGGCCTGTTTTTTCTGCCTGAATACTACCGGGAAAGCAAAAGGCAAACAGGAGATGAATCCATAAGATTTTTCGTAGAAAAGATGTCATAAGGCAGCATTCCACCTGATTTTTTTGTCATGATTTGCCGAAATTGTAATTCTTAAACTTAATACAGGGAAGGCAGAGAATCAAGCGTATGTTGAAAAACTATAGCAGACCTGAGTCGTGAAAATAATGACTGTTTAATTTTATGCGCGCAGATTATTGTTTCTGGTTGTGGAGTTTGGCTCTATTTGGTATAAAAGTTATATATACATAACATTATGCTTGACAGGCTTAAATTTCTTCTGTAGAAGAACATTTCAGTTTTACCAAAGTTTTTTAATAGCATGAAACAAGGAGTAGGTACGATGAAAAAAGCAGGGATTATTCTTACGATCCTTATGGTGATGTTTTCCGGTGCGGCATATGCCGCTGATAATGAACTGGTGGTGTACAGCGCAAGAAAAGAGCACCTCATTAAAGACCTGTTTGAAAAATATGAAAAAGAACAGGGTGTAAAAATAAAATATATAACCGGCAAGGCCGCCGTCCTTCTCCAGAGAATCCTGTCCGAAGGCGAAAATACCAATGCGGATATCCTTTTGACAGTTGATGCGGGCAATCTGTGGCATGCCGCCCAAAAAGGGGTGCTTGCACCTGTCCAATCTTCTGTTCTTGATGCCAATATCCCTGCCCATTGCAAAGATCCGGATAATCTCTGGTTCGGTCTCTCTGTCCGGGCAAGAACCCTTGTTTACAATACAGACAAGGTAAAAAAAGAAGACCTGTCCTCCTATGAGAGCCTTGCAGGACCGGAATGGAAAGACCGGCTTCTGCTGAGAACCTCTAAAAAGGTTTACAATCAGTCATTGGTGGCCATGCTCATTGCCACCCTGGGTGAAGAAAAAACCAGGGAAGTTGTTGACGGATGGGTAAACAACCTGGCTGCCCCGCCGTATTCCAGCGATACCAAAGTGCTTGAAGCCATTGCCGCCGGCCAGGGAGATGTGGGTATCGTAAATACCTACTATTACGGCCGTCTGATGAAGAAGAATCCGGATCTGCCCCTGGGTATCTTCTGGGCGGATCAGGCAGATAAAGGAGTCCATGTCAATGTGTCCGGTGCCGGTGTGTTAAATCACTCAAAAAACAAAGACCAGGCAGTACGTTTTATCGAGTGGCTTTCCGGGGCAGATGCCCAGAAAATCTTTGCAGATGCCAACATGGAATACCCGGTAAACGAAAGTGTTTCCCCCCACGAATATGTCAGAGACTGGGGTGAGTT
>PIVQ01000331.1 GCA_003354055.1 Desulfobacteraceae bacterium
AAAGGGGTTCTCAGTTTTCGCAACGTCCCCCGCATCAAAGATTCTCCCGTTCAGCTCTTTTGACAGATAAATACCATATGACCTGCCGGGAACTGATCCTCTTCCATCAAAATAATCTTACAATCCATGTCATCGAATAATTCCAGGGTTTCCCGGTATCCGATTGTTCCGTATTCGAATAAGACCCCTTCCATGTTACCGCTGGCCTCGCCCGCGTATGCCCCGCCTGTAAAAAGCAACACCCCGCCCGGGTTCAGCAAATCGCACATTTTTCTTGTTGCCGCCCCCTGAAGAGAAACCGGGGTATGAAAGAGACTGTCCCAGGCAATGATCAGATCAAAATGGTCACAGGTTTCCCAGGCAATAAAATCATCATTTATGAAATTGATATCAGGATGTCTGTCCTTTGCCAATCGTATCATTTCCGAAGATACATCTATCCCGGTAACTTGAAAATCGCTATTCAACGCCTCATCGATTACCCTGCCGGTACCGCCGCATCCCACATCTAAAAATACCGCGTTCCTCTTTGCGTGGTCCATGGCCTTTTGAATATACGCCATTCCGTACTCAGGTCTCTTCATCTGGGTAGCGGTCCACCACTTGGCAATCTTATTATAGTTTTTCCCTGTCTGGTCCGGGGTCATTGAATTACCTTAATTAGACTCTTAGATGACAGCACAACTGGCAAAACATTTAACACAGAGCTTGCCTGCCCCGTTTCTCACATCAGCCTGGAGATGAAGATTGCGCCTTGTCTTCTCAACAATGGTGGCCGTTATGGTAATATATTCATGATCAGCACCAATAGGTCTGATATAGGTGGTATTAAGCTGGGTGGTCACACTGGGCTCCGCCACCAACAGACTTAATGGCCCGATGGTGTTATCCACGGCAGCCACCACCATTCCACCCTGCATAAACCCGAACGGATTCTGGTACTTTTCTTTTACCGGAAACCTTACAACCAGGGATTTTCCGGGTTCATACGCCATCATCTCCCCGTCCATTTCAATAAAAACATTGGGCGGAATTTTTATACCTGATCCTTCTGGAATCTGCGCTGCAATGGATGCCATCAGTTTGTTGTTCATTACGTAACTCCGTATACATGTAGAGGTGCAAACCCCGGTTCCCCGGTTCATGTCATGACCCAAAGACTTATCCCCTTTGTTTACTCGTCATTCATACTGCTGACAATGATCTGCCTGAGTGCGTTCAAAGATTTTGAAGATTTGCCCGATTTTTTCTCTTTTTTGATATTTCTCAGAAGCTGTCTCAGTCTCTGGCGTTCCAGCCCCGGACAGGTACGAAGTAACTCTTCGATAACAGCCGGGTCATCTGTTAAAAGTCTTTCCAGCCATATCCGAATCTTTTTATTGGTTTCCGATTCAACAGGAGGAGCAGCCTCCATCTGCAGCAGTGCCAGACGGATGGGCTCGGGATCCACATTCCGCATCAACGCACCGATATATTGCCTCTGCCGCCTGCCTGCGATATGGGATGTAATGGACCGTGCAGCTATCAAGGCGACCCGCAGCTTATCCGGCAGGTCCAGGCGTTCCAGTTGCCAGTCTGGCAGTTCGCTTAACTCCTCCCCAAGTTTCTGAAGTGCCTCAGCCTCTTTTTTTATCTGTGTTTTACTCTTACGCTCTAGTTCTTCTTCCATTGTTACCACCAAAAATAAATACCTGAAACACCAGGCTGTAAAAATATGGAATGTAGGACAGTACGTCCGTTCTTGTCAAGGATACGAACACGGCAGGTTCATTGTAAACCAGCTGGGCATAACAACTGCCGAACCGGATGGAATCCCCTTAAAAGAAAAATTAATAATCTCTGTAAACATAAACAGCCGAACCACCCTCGAGTTTTTTGATACCTTTGTGGGGGCTTTATTCATTTTGAATTGTGCCCACCAAGAGTAATTCGGAAATTGATCCCAACTAACAACCGTTTAAGGATTCTTATTATATCTTCCATGATGCGTAACGAAATTTTCTGTATTGTGGATGCAGGTGTCACAATTTCCATGCAAACCCGGAGGAACAGGCAGTCGGGGGGGAAAGCTAAGCCGCGGCGTGAGGGAAGAGGAATTTCAAGGACTGAAATTCCCTGACCGCCCGCTTGCCCAACGGTCAGGACGATTGGCGGGCATTTAGCGGCGTGATTCCCCCTTCGGCCGCCGGGTCAGAGCCAAAACCGTTACCCTTTCCAATTCTCCCGGTCCAGAATCCATCGATTAACGGCTTGATGATAGTTAATCCATCCCGGTGTGGTGTCGTATGTTTTTTCCAGGGTGAATCCAAGTTTTGCAAGGGTCTTGTTGGGTCCCGGATTTTCGGCGAAAGGTTCGCAGAGCAGGCGTTTTAATTCAAATTTTTCAAAATACCGTGTGATGCACCGGCTGACTAAACTTTGGCCAAACCCTTGTTTCCTGAATGATCCGACCCAGACATGGAGATGCATATAGGCCTCTTGTCCGTATACTATTTTGTTGATGTTGGAATGCCCGATTGACTGACCGTCTGCTCCCCAGAACAGGTAATAAAACTGCCGTTGCTTGAGTGGTTTGTCCAGATCGTCCTGAATAAGGGAATACCATTTGTCTCTTTCCGGCAGTTTATCCGGATCCACACCCATGCGGTTCAGGAAATCCTGATCTGCATTTAAAAAGTAGTCAATTATGCGGGTTTGCTCTCCCGGCTGCATTTCCTTTATATCAGTACGCATATTCCAACTCCTTCGAATCGTTCATTTCGAAACGAAGCTTACCATATCATTTCTTAAATAGAAGAGAAAATTATTGGGCAACAGGCACACAGCGTATACGTGTTCGGAACACTCTCTTTGCTGGCTTCGGCACTTTGACTTAGGGTCGGATGGGCCTGAGGCATTCCACCGGCAGTGGCATCTCTTTTCCAATTATGGTATATAGCACCGCCGTAGGTTGGGCATATACGGTAGATCATAAATTCAATAAAGAAGCAGGCAGCGTGAAAATAAATACTTACAGTCTTGATAACAATGTGTTGACCGTCAAAACAGAATGCGGAGAATATAGGTTTAAAATCGACGGGGAGACCGGCATAACAAACGCACAGCGGATTGCGGAGATAATGGTCGGTGAAATGGAAACCGTTGAAAAAAGATTCCAGTCTGCCAAGGAAAAATCGAATCCGTACGCAAAGCTGCTGATGTCAAACCTGAACATCTCCGACCGATATGTCCGCCTTGAAAACCGATATAACCAGCTTGTTCAGGAATTAGAAGAACTCAAGGCCCTGTACCGGGGCCGGGATAAACCAGCGGCCGCAGAAAAAGCCCCGGCCCCGACGGCGGACAAGGCACCGGTCAAACCAGCCCCCCTGGTAAAGCAGGTATTAGATAAGCTGAAACAGTCGCGGATATCCGAAAAATCTCAGGAAGACAAAAAATCGCAGGAGAATACTTCACCCCGGCTCGAGACACCGCGGGAACCGGAAAAAGCAGAGGTAAAGCCCGAACCGGAAACCCGGACGGAAAAAACGTTTCAACCTGCGCCGGAACCGCAGGTACAGCCGTCCCCCCGGCTGAAAATCAATACGGCAGAGAAGCGCAGCCCCCTTTCCGGAGCGTCCGCTGACAGTGACAATGATGAATTCCAGCTGCCGTCCCTGGATTTTCTTAAAAAAGCAGACATGAAGGCAGCGGTGGACCATGAGGCCATACGACGGGATGCAGAGCTGCTTGAACAGAAACTCAGCTACTTCGGGATCAAGGGAGAGGTCATGGAAGTCTCACCCGGCCCCGTTATCACCACCTTTGAATACAAGCCTGAGCCCGGCATCAAAATCAGCAAGATCGTTAACCTGGCAGATGATCTGGCCCTTGCCCTGAGCGCTCTGAGTATCCGCATTGTTGCCCCGATCCCGGGCAAGGATGTCATCGGCATTGAGATTCCAAATACACAGATGAGTATCGTTCCCTTTGTGGACATTGTGGACTCAGACGAATTTGCCGAAATCGACTCCAGAACCCCCGTCTGCCTGGGCAAGGATATCATCGGAAACCCGGTGGTGGTAGGGCTTGAAAAAATGCCCCACCTGCTCATTGCCGGGGCCACGGGAACGGGTAAAAGCGTTGCCCTGAACGCCATGATAACCAGTATCCTGTACAAGTCATCACCGGATAAGGTCAAGTTTATCATGATCGACCCCAAGCGTATCGAACTGTCCCTGTTTAATGATATTCCCCACCTGATAGCGCCCGTTATCACCGACATGAAAAAGGCCAATATTGCGCTTCAGTGGGTGGTCCGAGAGATGGAGAGCCGGTATGAAAAGCTTGCCCGGCTGCAGGTGAGAAACATTGAGCAGTACAACCGAAAAATAAAAACCCAAGATCTGTCGGAATATGAGGATGAGGACGGATTTGATGCCTTTCCCTATATCATCGTCATCATTGACGAGCTGGCCGACCTGATGATGACCGCCAGCAAGGATATCGAATTTTCCCTCACCCGGATCGCCCAGATGGCAAGGGCTGCTGGCATTCATCTCATCCTTGCCACCCAGCGCCCCTCTGTTGATGTGCTCACAGGCATTATCAAGGCCAACTTCCCCACACGGATATCATTCCAGGTTTCCTCCAAAACCGATTCCAGGACCATCATCGATTCCAACGGGGCAGAGACCCTTCTGGGAAGAGGTGATATGCTCTTTGTTCCCCCGGGCAGTGCACGGTTGACCAGGGTCCACGGCACCTATCTGTCCGAAGAGGAGCTCGTCACCATCACTGATTTCATCAAAACTCAGGGAAAACCCAGGTATGTGCTTGACGTAATCACCGAAAAAGAGGAAGAGCCGTCAACCGTGGAGATCAGCGAAGATGATTACGACGAAAAATACCAGGCTGCCCTGGAATTTGTCATGACCACCCGCCAGGCCTCCATTTCAAGTGTCCAGCGCGCTCTCAGGGTCGGCTACAACAGGGCCGCAAGAATCATAGACCTTATGGAGAAAAAAGGAATTATCGGGCCCTCTGATGGGGTGAAGCCCCGGCAGGTTCTGCAGAATAGACTATATTAAGCCATTCAAAATAAAAATATTGCAAAACCAAACCGGCAGTTGTAAACAAACCCTACTATGGACTTACCGGATCTAAAAGAATATCCCCACCCGACCTATACGGACAATGACCTGTCCATTGAACTCAACTGCCTGGGCAACCGGGAGTACACCAAGATCTCCTATCCGGTAAAATACGGGGTGTTCTCACGGCTTTCGACCCGGGATCTTATCCTGGAGTTTAACCGGAACCATGAACTCAGACATGCCCGATCCAAAACTAATGCCTGGCTCCATCCCCAGGAATGGCTGAAGCGGAGTATGGGAAATGACTGGGTTTATTATTCAACCGGCGGTTATGCCGGAGTATTTGAATCCATCGGGGAATATTACCTGCCCAACCTAATGTACACCACCAATTCCCTTCTTGGAGGCAAGCCCTTTAATGAGCCTGAGGTGGCCCGGCTGTCCTACGACTGGCATGAGACCCTTGCAAAAATCCCCATAAACAAGGCAGATATGCCGCCCCATATCCGAGGCTGGGTGGAGCAGATCCTGTCAAAGACTCCGGATATACTTGACGACAGGGCCAATGCCTTGTTTAAGATTTCAGGTGCAAGAACCACGGTGCTGCCGCCGGATGCCAGGCATTCGGATTATGATGTGATTCCGCTGACCATTGCCGACGGCTGTCTGTACAAATGCAGATTCTGCAAGGTGAAAAATAAAAAGGCATTTAGTCCGAGATCAAAGACAGATATCGACCGGCAACTCCATGAGTTGCAAATCCTGTATGATAAGGATCTGATTAATTACAACAGCCTGTTTTTAGGGGAGCATGATGCCCTGAATGCACCGGCAGACCTGATTCTTTATGCGGCAAGAGTTGCCCATGAGACCCTTGGGTTTGGCAGGAGCATCATGAAGCATCCGCGGCTCTGCTTTTTCGGAAGTGTGGATGCGGTGCTCAATGCAGAGGACAGGCTCTTTAAAGAGTTGAACACCCTGCCCTTTCACACCCATATCAATATCGGGCTTGAATCGGCGGATCCGGCCACCCTTGAAAAAATAGGCAAACCCATCACCGCTGAAAAGGTGAGTCAGGCCTTTGACCGGATGCAGGCAATCAACCAGGCCTTTGACCGGATTGAAATGACCTGTAATTTTATTATGGATGAGGACCTGCCGCCCGGTCACAACACAACCATGATGAGCCTTATCCGGGACCGGTTGAAGTTTACCCAGCCAAAGGGAAGTGTGTATCTGTCCCCTCTTCAATTCGGCCGGCCGTCAAGGGAAGTGCTGTTTGACTTCTATCATCTCAAAACCCGCAGCCGCCTGCCCATGTTTTTATATATTATCCAGCGGCTGTAATCTCAGGGCTATCCACAACGACAACTGCCCTGTAAACTTTTCTATGTAATCATTCCAGTTGCAATTTTGAACGAGGAATGATTATCTCCATTATAAAGCCTGTTGGATCGGGTACCATATCATTTTCAATGATATCCTGATCTGCGCAATATCTTACTTAGGAGGTCACGACATGGTTCGAGCCCGTCTCAATGAAGACGATTTTTGGAAATGGTCACCCGCCGCCGCAGAAATATTTGCGTACCGAGACAAAATCAATACAATATGGGGCTTTGATCACGGTGGTGTTTCTGATAATCGGAATATTACCTGGGCGTCATTCTCGTGTACTGGATCATTGGGATACAAGGAAGAACTGACAATCTCTGCGTCAAAGAATGACGACGGTTCTTGGAAAATCAAGCATGAGATCACTCTGAATCAAGATTAATTATCCATTTTTGGAATTCTTACAGGATCAACTTTTTAAAAGGTTTCATTACTGCTTAATTATGGATAGGACAAAAAGACTAAGAAGAGTTGGAAGATTATGCTGCCACTTCGTCAGAAACTATGCCTATTATAAAGCTGGGTGGCATGATGACAAATTGAAATCTAATGATCAATTTGTTGTTTCACTTAATGGAAATTTTCTTGATATTTGCGTTTTAGAATGGTGCAAACTATTCGGAGATCACAGTGACAAACACCACTGGAAGAAAATCATGGGTAGCGATCCAACATTTAAGCAACGAATGTTTGATCAACTAAATATCAACCAAACAGATTTAGAAATCACCTACAAAAGCTTCAGAGCCTACAGAGATAAATATATCGCACACTTAGATTCAGATGAAGTTTTCAAAATACCAGAAGTAAGCAAAGGTTTGAATATAGTGTACTTTTACTACAATGAGGTCAAAGCATTGTGCGAATCAATTATAGACTGGCCAAATAGCATTGAAGATTTCTACAACGAGCATTATCAAAAAGCCTTAAAGCATTACGACAAACTTAAAACATAACTAAAGGTAATAGAATGTTGATTGGATCACGCAAGGTTAATTACCCTATTTGAAATTAAAAATTTCTTAGATTGTGTGCCGTGTTGCATCAAAGTTTGAATTCGGCACTGAGGGTCGGGCAGGCCGGAAGGCGGCATAAAATTGCTGTTTTTTAAATGGTCTTGGCGAAGCGGAACATAAAAAAGTCGTG
>PIVQ01001126.1 GCA_003354055.1 Desulfobacteraceae bacterium
GGAAAGGGAAATGTCATGGTGACCGGCAAGCTTGGGGAGGTGATGAAGGAAAGTTCCCAGGCGGCGGTCTCCTATGTGCGCTCCAGAAGTGAAGAGCTTGGCATCAGGGAAGAGTTCTACAAGGATACGGATATTCACATCCACGTGCCTGAAGGGGCCATTCCAAAGGACGGGCCTTCTGCCGGTATTGCCATGTGTACTGCCGTGGTTTCAATTTTAACAGGGAAGCCTGTGAAGCGGAATGTGGCCATGACCGGTGAGATTACTCTGAGGGGCAGGGTGCTGCCAATTGGGGGGCTAAAGGAAAAATTGCTGGCTGCTCATGCCAACGGCATCCATACGGTTATTGTTTGCGAAGAGAATAAAAAAGATATTCTTGAGGTTCCCGCATCCATTCAAAAAAAGCTGAATATCATATTTGTAGATGATATGGCCCAGGTTCTGGAGCACGCTCTGGTCTCGTAATATTGTCGCCGGCGGGTACGTCACTTGTGTATCAATAAAAAAAACGCCTCCTGTGGAAACACAGGAGGCGTTTTGCTTTTGTGGAATGCCGTTGCTTGGATCAGTTGTCTTCTATGACTCTCAAAAATTCAGACATGGCAGTCACCTCGTCCCTGGTGGCAACGCTTCGTCTTGTCTCGACAATATGGTCATACTCTTCCTGACTCATGAGCAGGTCTTCTTTTCGGGTACCGGATTTATTGATGTTTATGGCAGGCCATATCCGCTGTTCAGCACATGCCCTTGATAGATAAAGGTCCATGTTGCCTGTGCCCTTGAATTCTTGGTAGATCACGTCATCCATCCTGCTGCCGGTCTCGACCAAAATCGTGGCAATGATGGTGAGTGAACCGCCGTTTTCAAGTTTTCTCGCGGCTCCGAATATTTTTCTGGGAAATTCCATCGCATTGGCACCAAGACCGCCACTCAATGTTTTACCGTAGCTATCCGTATCAATATTAAAGGCCCGGGTCATCCGGGTTAGCGAATCTATGAAAACCACTGCATCCTCCCCGATTTCAGCACATCTGATGGCGGTATGCATGGCCAGGCGGGTCATTCTCATGTGCTGGCCGATCTGCTGGTCCGCAGAGGAGTAAAGTACATTTGCATCTGTAAGGCCGCGCTGGAAATCAGTTACCTCTTCGGGGCGTTCATCCACCAATAACACAAAAACTCTTGCATCCGGATGATTGGCCACTACTGAGTTCGCCATATGCCTTAAAATGGTTGTTTTGCCTGATTTCGGGGGGGCAATGATCAATCCCCGTTGTCCCATGCCGACGGGTACGATCATATCAAGCGCTTTGCCTGTGATATCTTCCTCGTTTTGTTCGAGGGTGTACCGCTCAAAAGGATTGATGCTGGTCTGATCCTGAAGCATGGGGGTGTTTAGGAACTCATCAAAGGGAAGGTGGTTAATGGTCTCAATGCGAATAAGGGCCAGGTTAAGATTCCGCGGTCCTTTTTTCTCCCCATATCCCTCAATGAAACTGCCTTCCCTTAGGTTTAGTTTGCGTATCAGGCTGTTGGGTACATAGGGGTTTTCAGGTCTGGGTTGGAAGTTCTCTTCAATATTCCTTAAAAACCCGAACCCTTTGTCCATGATTTCCAGGTGTCCCTCAACTGGTTCCATCGTTGACTCCTAAAACTATGAGGTGTTGGCAAATCGATAAAGCAAAGACCATGATCTGCTTATTCCCTTATATGTTGGTTTGTATCCAAAGAAGAGAAGTAGAAATGTCTTGCATAAATTTTTATCGGATGTTTTATCTTGTTTCTCGCTTTTTGAATATACCACTAAAGTTATTGTGTTGCAAGGATCTCTAATAGAATAAAGGGTTAATTTGATATTTTATTAAAAAGAAA
>PIVQ01000332.1 GCA_003354055.1 Desulfobacteraceae bacterium
CCATGATGGCATCCATGAGTTCCAGGGTCTCCGTGAAAAAATCCTTGTGGTCTATCTGCCGGGGGATGGCAAGCCAGAACCTCAGGTAGTGGCTGAGAATCCGTTCCAGGATTCGGGCAAGGTTTGCGTTTTTGGTAAGGCTGAAGATAAAGTGGTGAAGATAAAAGTCAAAATCGACAATATCCTGGTTGCTGGATTCGGCATTAAAGGAGAGGATCTGCTGCTTGAGATCTGACAGTTTTTTTGTGTCAGCCGGCGTGATGCGTTCCATGGCCCAGATATTGGCCTGGACTTCCATGACCATGCGGATTTCCGTGATTTCTCTGATCCGTTCAAGGCTCAGGGGGGTAACAATAAAATGGGAGCCCTGGCGCATGATCCATTCCTCAGCCTGCAGGGAGATCAGCACCTCTTTGATGGGGGTCCGGCTCACCTCAAATTCCTTGGCCAGATCGCTTAAGTTCAATACGCTTTCAGGTGCCAGTTCCAGGTGAATGATTTTTTTGCGCAGGGCGGAATATATCCGGTCCGGGTCCATTTGGTTTTTCTTTAAAGGCTCTTTTTTCAAAGGGGTGTCCTATAGCTGGTTAATCTTGTAATATAGGTATTCAGGGTAAATTTATTTTTTAGAATTGTCAATACGGGTTTTGACGGTAATAGCGAACTCTTCAATGGCGTAGGGTTTTTTCAAAAAGCTTACATTGCCAAGATCAAGGGCGGATTCCACCTGGCTGGTTTCCGAGTATCCGCTGAACACAATGGCGGGCAGGTGTGGATAAATGGCCCGGATTCGTTTGAGGGTTTCATACCCGTCGATGCCCGGATCCATTATGATGTCAACGATTAAAAGATCCGGCTCATTGGTTTGGCACCATGCAAGAGCTGCTTCTCCGCTGGCTCTGCAATGTGGGGTATAGCCCAGGCTCGTGAGCAGTTTGTTTCCTACATCCCGCTGTCCTGCCACATCATCAACAAAAAGGATGGTTTGGCCGCTGCCCCCGGCCTGTTCCGGATCAAGGGAGAGCGGGGCTGATTCCGGTAACATGTCGGTAACAGGGAAATACAGGGTAAATACACTGCCCCGGTTTGAGGTGTTGATGTTGATAAATCCCCGGTGGTCCTTTACCGCACCGTACACAATGGCCATACCCAGACCGGTGCCGCTACGGCCCATGGTTTTCTTTGTGAAGAAGGGTTCGAATATTCGTTCCAGGTCGTTGTCACAGATACCGGATCCCTGGTCTGATACTTCGACCGTTGAATAGTGACCATGGGGAATATACTCATATCCTTTGAATCCGTTTGCAAGATTGATGTCCCGGGTGGTGATTGTAAGTTTTCCGCCTTCGGACATGGCTTCAGCGGCATTGGAGACCAGGTTCATGACGGTATTGGACAGGTGGACACCGGAGCCGGCAATGGGGTTAAGTGTTGTATCCAAAAGTGTGGTCAAAGTGACGTCCGGGTGAAATTGGGCCAGTTTTTCATATTCAGGGCTTTCCATATAAGACTGGATGATCTGGTTGAGGTCAGTGCTTTTCTTGACGTTCACCCCCCGTCCGGACAAGGTGAGCAGGTCCCTGACAATGGCTGCAGCCTTGTCGCCTGACGCTTTGATGGTGGCCAGTGGTTCATGAAGGTCTGAGTCCTCAGGCAGGGTGGCCAGCAAAAGTTCGGGGTAGGTGGTTACTCCGGTAAGGATATTGTTGAGATCGTGCGCCACGCCACCGGCCAGTAGCCCCATAGCTTCAAATTTTTCCGCCTTGAGTAACTTGGATTCCATCTCTTTGCGGTCTGCAAGGGCCTGGGTGAGTTTTTGGTTTGAGGCTTTCAGGGCCAGGGTCTTTCCCTGGATAATATTGACCGTGGCCTGGAGGCTGTTTTGCAGAATGCCTGGCAGAAGTACCATGATGCCGCCGATGACCAGAAACAGAGTGGCAGCCATTAGCCAGGCCTCCATACGGACGGAGTTGGCCATAACCGCCATGTCAATGGCAATCCATCCCCGGCTCATCCCAAAACCCACGGCCAGGATGGCTGTAATGCTCAAAAAAAGGGACACAAGACCCGGCCGGATCCCCATGAAGGTGGTGGTCAATACGATAAAGGTGATCAAAAGATGAAGACCTGCGCCGCTGAGTCCTATATCTGAGAGAATCCATACCGAAAGTCCGAACAAAGCCATGAGGATGATCCATACCTTTTTGGCATAGGTAATCCGATTCCTTAGGAAAAAACAAAAGGATACCGGCATATAGGCGGCAAGGTAAACAAACCCAATGTGCCATCGGCCCTGGGCCCATACCTCATATCCCCCCATGAGAACGGCGAAAAAACCTAAGACCAGGAAAATTCCGATGACCCCGTCAAGCAGGTATTCCCTGATGGACCCGATATCTTTGCCCCTGGGCAGGTTTCGTATGTGTTTAAAAGCCTCAAACATAAGTTGCGCTTACGAAAATTTTGGATTATAGCGATTCCCAGAACTGTGTTCCTAAAAATAAATCCCATGGAGGAAATCGCCTGAAAACAAATATTTTAGGATGCAGGGGTTATATATTATTTCCCATGGCAAAGCAAAAGGTTTGTGGAAACGCTTGAACCTTCGGCAGGTTTGGGTGCTGACGTTTTTTTGGGAATATTTTATTGTCACAATTGTTACAGCGTAGTAGTATATGGGGAACATCTGCCGGAAAATTCGTTTATAATCAGACTATCATGATGGAGGGAAGGGGCATGTCTGTCAACCGTCAATGGGTGGTATTTATATGGGTGCTTTGCCTCATTGCGACCAGGCCTTGTCTCAGTGCCGTTCCCCTTACCATCAAAGGCGATCACAAATATCCGCCCTACGAATATCTGGATAGCGATAACCGGCCGGCCGGGTTTAATGTGGACATTACCCGTGCCGTTGCAGGGGAAATGGGAATGGATATCCGGATTTCACTGGACTCCTGGACCCAGGTCAGGTCGGAACTTGAATCAGGTACGATCGATGTGTTAATGGGGATGTTCAATACCCGTGAGCGGGATAAACTGGTGGATTTTTCCATTCCCCATTTTATTGCATCCTATGCGGTTTTTGTCCGGAAAGGGTCTGATATTCACTCACTTTCAGATGCCGTGGGGAAAACCATTATTGTGCAGAACGGAGACCTGGGACACGATTATGTTGTGGAAAATAAGATTACTCAGACCCTGATTGTAAAAACCAATGTGGACGCTGTCTTTGAGTCGTTGGCGGCCGTTCAGGGGGATTGCGCCGTGGTGTCACGGCTTCAGGGGCTGATACTGATTAAAGAAAAAGGGTTTGATAATCTTGTGGCTGTCGGCGCCCCAATTATTCAACGTAAGTATTGCCTGGCAGTAAAGGAAGGGAACTCAAACCTTCTGGCCAAGCTGAATGAAGGCCTGAGCATTATCAAAACTTCGGGGGAATATGACAGGATTTATGAACATTGGTTCGGGGTATATGAAACAGACCATGATGTGGTCGGACGAATTATCCGGTCTATCGCCCTGACTGCCGGGCCGCTTCTGGTCCTGACCATAGTGGTTTTTATCTGGTCCTGGACCTTGAAGAACCAGGTGGCCAGAAAAACAAGGGAATTGACGGATTCCAATATTGCCCTGGAAACCCACCGGAATAACCTTGAAAATCTGGTGGCGGACCGTACGCAAGCCCTGGAAAAAGAGAAGTCAAAGGCTGAAAGTGCAAACAGGGCCAAAAGCGAATTCATCGCCAACATGAGCCATGAAATTCGGACTCCTATGAACGCGATTTTAGGATTTACTGAGATTCTCACCCACCAGCTGGTTGACGATAAACTAAGATCCTATGCCCACACCATCCATCGCAGCGGTTCCACATTACTGGGGCTGATCAATGACATTCTGGATCTTTCCAAGATAGAGGCAGGCGAACTGAGACTGGTACATGGTCCCACCCGTCCGTCAGAGCTCCTGTATGAAATGGAAGCCGTATTCGGGCGTACTGTATCCGAAAAGGGTCTGGCCTTAAAAATTCAGGTGGAAGAAGATGTGCCGGCCCTGTTGCTGGACGAAATCAGGATTCGCCAGATTTTAACCAACCTTGTGGGCAATGCGGTTAAATTTACCCGGGAAGGCCATATCAGCTTGAGGCTTGACACTGCAAGGGCTCAGGGGATGGACCGGAGTACACTTGACCTGATAATTACGGTGGCTGATACGGGTATCGGGATTCCCCGGGATCAGCAGGCCGATATGTTTTTATCATTTAAGCAGCAAAAAGGGCAGAAAACATCAGAATTCGGAGGGACAGGCCTTGGCCTTGCCATTACCAGGAAACTGGTCTTCATGATGAACGGCAGCATTACTCTGGAGAGTCAGGAGGGCAAGGGGAGTGTGTTTAAGGTCCAAATCCCCGAGGTGGAAATTGCATCTGCGGATTCCATAGATGAAACTGATCTGGTAGGCTCCGAGCTGTCCCATATCCAATTTGAAAAACAGACGATTCTGGTGGTGGATGATATTGATTTTAATCGGGATCTGATTTTGGCCCATCTTGCACCCTTTGGCTTTGAGCTTTTAGAGGCAGAAAACGGGGAACAGGCATTGGCCGTGATCAAAGACCGGTTACCTGACCTCATTCTTTTGGACATGAAAATGCCGGTGATGGACGGGTATGAGGTCATGGAAATTCTGGACCGGGATCCCAAGTTAACATCCGCCGTGATTGCAGTCACCGCCTCTGCCCTGGCCCGTGATGAGAAGGAAATTTCCCGGCTCTGTGACGGGTATCTGAGAAAACCCATCAGCCGGTCCGATTTGATTGAAGGGATTCTTCCCTTTATTCCCCATACCCTGGGATCTGAAAAAATTGTAGCGTCACCTGTACCCAAGGAAGAAATCCTTTCTATTTCGAGTGAAACCGTCCGGTTTCTGGACCGGGAAATGACAGTTATTCCGGATTTGTTGGAGCGGATGAATCTTGGGGATATTGAGGCGTTCTGCCTCAGACTCCAGGATCATGGAAACCGAAATGGGTCGGGAGCCTTGATTGAATGGGGGGAGAGAATCCATAAGGCCGCCCAGGAATTTGACAGCAGAAAAATCACCCAGGTTGTAGATGATTTCCAGCACCGGGTGAATAGTGCGGAGAAGAGGAGCTAAATGGACCCATTGAACCCAGTTGCCGGACAGATTCTAATTGTGGACGACACCCCCGGAAACATCAAAATAATTGCATCCATGCTCAAGGAAGGCGGATACGGTATTTCCTTTGCCAATTCAGGACGCAAGGCTTTGGATATCATCAGGCTGACGCCTCCGGATCTGGTGCTGCTTGATATTGTGATGCCGGATATGGATGGGTTTGAAACCTGCCAAAAGATCAAGGCTGATCCTGAAACCGCAACCCTCCCGGTGGTTTTTCTATCCAACATCACAGATACTGATAAGGTGGTCAAGGGGTTAAAACTCGGGGCTGTGGATTATTTGAATAAACCGGTACAAAAGGATATCCTTCTGGCCAGGGTCAATACCCATCTGACCATCAGAACGTTTCAAAAAGAACTGGAAACCAAGGTCAGTGATCGCACAGAGGCCTTAAGCCGGGCACTGCAACAGATTGACGATATCCTTGTGTCTATGCCGTCGGTGGTGATCAGTCTGGATCGGGAAGGAACGGTCAGGCATTGGAATCCAAAGGCCGAAGAACGGACCGGTATTCCCCATACTCGGGCCGTGGGACGTCCCCTTGATACCCTGTTTCACCATTCCGCTATCACACCTGCGCGGATCAGGACAGTGCTTGATACGGGCAGTACCTTCAGGGAAAGCCGTGTTTCCGACGGGGGTGTCAGCGGAGTTTCTGATGGCCATTCCTCTGATATCAGGTACGAGGATATCATCATCTATGCCCTGACAGGCGGGGATGGGGTAGTCATTTATATGGACGATGTGACCGAACAGGTCAGACTTGAAGAGATGATGATCCAGTCGGAAAAGATGATGGCTTTAGGCGGTCTGGCCGCAGGTATTGCACATGAAATCAACAATCCCCTGGCTGGAATGACCCAGACCGCAGAATTATTGAACAGTATTTTATCGGAAGATCTTTCACCGGGCAGTATGGATACGGGGAATGGAGACTGGGATATTGGGCAGATCCATGCCTTTATGGCGGCCAAAAAAATTCCCAAGCTTTTGTCCAATATCAAGCTGTCGGGCCAGAAGGCTGCCCGGATAGTAAACAATATGCTTTCCTTTGCCAGGGAATCAAATATCCGTAAGGTCAAATGTCGAATCGCTCATCTTTTGGATGAAACCCTTGACCTGGCCTGGAGTACCCATCACCCTGTAAAAGCGTATAATTCTACAAGTATCCGGTTTGTCAGAAAGTACAATGAAGACCTGCCGAAAATTCCCTGTGACCCCACAACCCTCCAGCAGGTATTTCTAAATATTATCCAGAACAGCATCTATGCCCTGAATGATTTCAAAGACAGGGCTCCCCCTGAGTTTCTGCCGGTGATGAGCATTTCTGCAGCCATCACCAACAGGGGGGATGAGATTGAAATTACCATAGGAGATAATGGGCCGGGAGTGGATAAAACCCTGCAGAAAAAGATATTCGATCCCTTTTTCACCACCAAACCGCCAGGTGTCGGAACAGGGCTTGGACTGAGCATCTCTTATTTTATAATTACCCAGACCCACAACGGGTCTTTGCGTATTAATTCCCTGCCCGGGAAGGGGGCATGTTTTATAATAAGATTACCGGTCTTCCTGCCTGAGGATGTCTGAACAGCCGGCGGATACAGCCCGGCGGATAGAGATGGAACGGAGAAATTTATGAAAAAACTACTGACGATATATTTGTTATTATTTGTGATCCTTTTTGGAAGCCGGGCAATGGCGCGGGACACAATACGGATAAGTACCGGTGAGTGGGCTCCCTATATTTCCGAAACCCTTCAAGGATACGGGGTGATCTCTCAAATTGTGGCCGAGGCCTTTCTCCTTGAAAATATCAGGGTGGAACATGGTTTTTTCCCCTGGGGACGGGCTATGGCCATTGCCGAACATGGGAAATGGGATGCCACATCCGTATGGTATTATCACGAGGACAGAAAAAAACTTTTTCTAATGAGTGACCCTGTCTTTGCCATAGAAGAGGTGTTTTTTCACCTCAAAGATGTCAACTTCCAATGGGATAACTGGTCTGATCTGGAGGGCCTCACCATTGGGGGCACCATTGCATATACCGTTACCAAGATTCTTGAGGACAAACAGGAAGAGGGAGGATTCCAGCTTGAAATTGTACCCACTGATGAAAACAATTTCAGAAAGCTGCTCATGGGACGTATTGATCTCTTTCCGTTGACAAAGACAGTTGCCTTTGCCCTTTTGAAAGAAAAATTTTCATCCGAAGAGATACGTCGCATCAACTTTCATCCTAAATCAGTGAATTTCGGGGAACTCTATCTGTTGTTTTCTAAAAAGGACCCTGAGGGTCATGATATGCGCCGTCGGTTTAACCGGGGGCTTAAGAAACTCAAGGCCAGTGGCAGATATGAACAGTTGATGAAGTCTGTGTCGCCTCTGTCTGAATAAACCACGACCGTTG
>PIVQ01000333.1 GCA_003354055.1 Desulfobacteraceae bacterium
TGCTTCAGATTGACCTGAGTAAATTTTCAGACAAGTACAAGGGCCACAAGCGCCTCATGGCAAGGGTGGATACTGAAACCCGGCGGGTGTTGCCGTACTATACCAGGGAGGAGATCAACCGCACCCCTGATTTTCCGGACCGGGCAGAGCCCGTGGTCTGGCTGGCCAACCGGGTGGACCGGTTCTTCCTGGAGATCCAGGGATCAGGCAGGGTGGCGCTGGATGACGGCACTGTGGTAAGGGTCCATTATGCAGGAGTAAACGGCAATGCGTACTATTCGGTAGGCAAGTATCTGATCGAGCAAAATGAGGTCGCAAGGGAGGATATGTCTATGCAGGCCATCCGTGAATGGCTTGAAGACAATCCCCACCGTATGGATGAGGTCCTTCATACCAATAACAGCTTTGTCTTTTTTAAATCGGGGGTTGGCGGCCCGTTTGGTAATATCGGGGTGGCGGTGACGCCGCTGCGTTCCATTGCCACGGATACTAAATTATTCCCCAGAGGGGGACTGGCCTTTGTTGAGACGGCCCTTCCGGAACCCGGCAGGGAGCAGCCAAAGGAAAGCTGGGGCAGGGCCTCACTGTTTGTGATGAATCAGGATACGGGCGGTGCAATAAAAGGACCTGGCCGTGTGGATCTTTTCTGTGGAAACGGTGACTGGGCAGCATTTACCGCCGGCCATATGACCGCATACGGCCAGCTTTATTTACTGGTGCTCAAACCCTGAGGTTGGCAACAAGGCCCCGGAACTTAACTTTTAGCGTCAAAGGTAAATCGTTCCAAAGGGTAGGGGGGAATACCGGAGCCTTGGGTAGTTTTATTCGAGACTGATCAGCATGTTGGCCAGATCGCGGTACCACTCGTATAACTCGTCATACCCCTCCGGTGTGTCTCTTGGATAGGGCATAACGCCGATAATATCCCCGTGATCCAGGCTCTGGCATCCCAGATAATTCCATACGCCTGTCTGCGGAGCCCCGTCATAATCCTCAATGACATCGCTGCTGCCGCGTTTGGGGCCATCCATGGAAACGGTGTTAACCACCCCGTCATTTTGAAGCCAGGACCGGTCAATATCACCTTTCTTATATGATCCCATGAAATAGGTTGCCGGATGAAGCGCCAGGTTCATCCTCAGTTCC
Source organism: Desulfobacteraceae bacterium (assembly GCA_003354055.1). The sequence continues at coordinate 1,147 of PIVQ01000333.1, forward strand.
GGCAGATGGTACCCTGTAAAGAAGCCTTTAAAGGTCTGCTCGGTGGACAGGGAAAAATAGTAAATTCCCGGCTGGGCTTCGACCCATCCGTTGAACTCACGCACTCCGTCCACAGGGTCCATATCCCAGGCCGAGGTGTCGTTTGTGCCGTTAAAGGCTTCGCTGTCTGCGACCTTTTTAAAATAGTCCCTTAATGATTCTCCGGGATTTCTGACAAGACCCCACTGGCCCAGTTTGAAATCATAGATGACGTCATCGGTAAACACACCAATGGTCGAGGCTATGGTTAAAATAAAGTTCTGCGCAAAGGGAATATAATCAATTCCTTTGGCAAGGGTGGTGCCGTCATGCGGAGTTGAGAGGGTGGTGATGGATGTGACCCAACCCTGATTTCCTCCCTCAAATAAGGCAGAGTCTTCATTGTCATCGTTATACCCCACTTTGTCAGATCCCGGATGCCCCGTCTCAAGCAATTGGGCCAGAAGCCTGATGGTTTGGCCGCCCTGGCTGTGTCCGATAAGATGAATCGGGTTATCCTGGTCCCATTGGGGATAGAATCCGGGATAGCTCTTCAGGGCATCTGTCTGGTCGTGATTATAATAATTTGAATGGCCCCTGCCGTAATCAACCTGTCCCCCCTTAATCTGGGCGTACAGCTCACATGCCCTGTCCCAGCTGGAGCTTACAGGACCGACAGCGGCAACATACACCGTATACCCCTGCTCCTGAAGACGGGCCTTGAGGCTGTTGAATCCGCCCCAGTAATTATAGCCGAGCATTTCATCTTCACCAAATCCCATAAAACCGTGTACCAGGACAATAGGGCGCTGGATGCCTTGGGTCTGTACTGCAAAAGAGGTGGAAACAAAGAATGGAACCGATACAACAATAAAGAGGAACACCATGAACTTTTTCATAGAAAAATCCTTTTTCTTAGAAGTTATCGAGATATCCCTTCGCGAATGAGATTTAGTAAATGTACTATGATAGTTAAAAGTATATGTCAATTGTTTTTTTGAACAACGTTCACAAACAAAATCAAATATTTATCGGATGGCAGGGATCGCGGCCTTTTAGGGAAATTTCAGGATGTTATGAATGGGGAAAGGGATTATTCTTTTCAGGGAACAAACACCGGGCCGGGCAGACCGAAAAGCGGCTGTCACTGTTTTTAAGATGATCTAAGCCTTGCTGCGCAAAAAGCCGTGAATAAAAGCCGCACGGCTTTTTTTTGCTCCGCGGCGGCCAAGATCATCTAAAAAAACATTGATTTAATGCCGCTTTCCAGCCTACCCGACCCTCAGTGCAGAAAATGAGTATTCAATGCAATTGTAATCCGGCCGTAATTTTAGTAACTCTTGCAGGTAATCTCAGAATTTTAAAATTTGGAAATGAAATATTTTAAACCCCCAGATTTTTAATAATAGTCTGGGCCTTAAAAACACTGCCCATCACACCGGACGTATAGACATAGTCAACAGTGAAAAACTTCAAAGATACCGATACAAATCAAAACTATTTTCCGGTAAAATTTAAAGTCATATTTATGCAAGTATTTTTGAGTCAATCCAAAATTAATTGTCATGATTCATATAGATTGCAGATGATACTATCCCTCAATTTCAGATTCCTTTCCATTTAATTGACTTTCAATGTCTGCTTATAAATTCCTTTATCATTTCAAACGGGAGTACTCGAACAAGCTCAGACAAAGAAATCTGGTTCATTTTCATTAACCCATCATCTGCCAGGGTTTTTCATTCCAGAGTTTATTGCGGTCTTTTTTAATTCCGTTTCATCAATTTTACTGCTTATAGCCAGAGTGATTTTTCTGTTGATTTCAAATATCTCTGAAACAAGCGTTCGACCACTGTAACCCGTAAAATCACAAGCCTTACAATCAATTCCTTTATCAGTGAAAAAACTCTATTATCGTCCTATATTTTTTCAGGGGCAATATACTACACACAAGCGATCCACAACTTTTTTTGGTATAAAAACTACTTCAAATTGGCTGCCACTTTTAAGATCAGACAAGAACATTACGCATGTTTATCTGAAAATTTATCTTGATTTACGCATCGGTTGTGGCTAATGTGATCATGATCACTTAAATATCATGATCACTTTAATATCATGATCATGAAAAGGAAATTTTATGAATGATGAAATTATGCTGAAAAAAAAACCGACCTCGCACAGACAAAAACAGAAAACCGAAACCAGAGATCTGATTTTAGTTTCAGCCGGGAATATGTTTGAAAAACTTGGCTTTAGCGGAACGACGATGAGAGCTATAGCAAAGGAAGCAAAGATGGGATACGGCACCATATTCAAACATTTTACAAATAAATCGGATCTTGTGGCTGCCTGCTTGTATGAAGGAATTGAAAAAGCCCTGACGGATGCTTTTAATACCTTGCCGGATGACGCTTCAATTGAAAACCAATTTCTCCATATTGCCGGAGAATTGATTAGACATTACGCCAAACGCCCCAGTCTATCAAAAACCTATATTGAAAATATTCTTATCGTTGACGGAACATGGAAAAAAATCATGGATTCTCAGATAGAGCAATTCTTATTCAAGCTGGAAGAAATGATACAAATTGCAAAAAATCGTGGCGAAATCAGAAAAGAGATAGACAATAACCTTCTCGCTCTGTCACTTTTTTCCAGTTATCTTTCAATGTTGTCCTTCTCGTTAAGAACGGAACCCTTTAACCCTGATGAAACAATAGGAAAGCTTGGGCTCATGGTCAATCTAAATCTTAACGGGGTCTTGGTCAAGCAGTCATAGGCCTGCTGGATGGTTTACGGAAGCATGAGTTTTATACGTTTTTTTTGACTTGACCCTTATAGGAGGTTTTTTGTCTTCTCAACAATTTATAGAATGGAATCCTGAATTTTGTACTGGGTGCCGACTTTGCGAACTGGTGTGTTCAATGCGGTTTAATGAGGGCATAACTCCTTCGAAATCCGCTATCTTATGGGGAAATGAGTCCATCCATGTCTGCCTCCAGTGTTCCGACCCTGAGTGTAAAACGGTTTGTAAATTCGATGCCATTGAAATTGGGATTGACCCACAAAAGTGCACCGGCTGTGGAATGTGCGTTTCTGCCTGTCCCCATGAAGCGATTTTTCAATTCGAAAGGAAAATGTGTCCCCAGAAATGTGACCTGTGCCAGGGGCAACCAGAGTGTGTGAGTTTTTGCCCTGGTGGCGCCTTAAGCCTTGCTATGAAAGGAAAATGGGCTGCTTTTTTCAGGCGGTTGAAATCCAGAAATCGATATTTGAAAAACGAAATCAATCTGGTCCTGAAAACAAAACTGAACAACGTCTTGATGCTGATGGCAAGAGAACGGATCATTCGCATTCGGGACGATAGAAAGGACACCTTTTTGAATCGGATTATCCTTTCTCCCATGCTGAAACCTTTGAAAAAAAATTTTTTTCCCGGAAAGTCAGGAAAGGAGGGTGATTGATGACCGGATATACAGGGAAAATAATGCTTGTAGATCTTACTGATAAGACCATAACCTATAAACCGATGGAGGAAGAATTAATTTCAACATATCTTGGCGGCCGGGGAATTAATTCCAAATTGGTCTATGATGGATTAAAAGAGAATATAGATCCCCTTAGCCCTGAGAATGTTCTTGTCTTCGGTGTCGGTCCCTTGGTCGGCACCATTGCTCCGGCAGCTGGTAGATATACAGTTTCATCCAAATCACCCCTGACCGGTCTCTTTGCCGATTCCAACTCCGGAGGCCATTTCGGGCCTGAGTTAAAATTTGCAGGAATTGACCATCTGGTTATTACCGGAAAATCAGATGCCCCGGTATATCTTTATATTCAAAACAATAAAGCAGAGCTTAAGTCTGCATCTGATCTTTGGGGGCTCAATACCTGGGAAACGGAAGACTTGATCCGTCATCATCTGGGGGACAGCCGCGTCCAGGTAGCATCCATTGGTCAGGCAGGCGAAAACCTAGTCAGAATGGCATGCATTATAAACAATAAAAGCCGTGCAGCAGGACGAGCGGGATTGGGAGCCGTCATGGGCTCCAAGAATCTGAAAGCCATCGCCGTCCGTGGTTATGGGGCCGTCAATGTGGTCCATATGGACCGTTTGAAATCTCTGACAAAAGAGTTTTCGGAAAAAATAAAAAAAGAATTTTCTTATACTCTGATGTCGCAATATGGAACTCAGAATTTCACAATGGGTACTAATGTCCTGGGTGCCCTGGTAATCCGAAATTGGTCGCAATCTGCAGATTATAATCACTTTGATAAGGTCAATCCCGTGACCATCAGGAAAAAACATTATATGAAGCAAAAAGGATGTTTCTCCTGCCCAATTGCTTGCGGGCATATTTGTGAAGTCAAAGAAGGAGAATTTGCCGGTGAAAAGGGTGGAGGGCTTGAACACGGGGTAACCACTCCATTTGGAATCGGCTGTGGGATTTCAGATACCAATTCTTATATTCGCTTCAACAATGATTGTAACAGGTACGGTATCGATGCCCTTGAGTTCGGGCTGATGATAGGAAGCGTCATTGACTGGTTCAATCATGGATTAATCAATGGATCTACTACGAACGGTATAGATCTTGAGTGGGGAGATTATAATGGAGTCCTGAAACTTTTAAAAGCTACCGTTTATAGACAGGGTTTTGGAGATATACTGGCCATGGGGAGCATAAAGGCTGCTGAAATGGTTGGAAAAAATGCCTTGTCCTATCTTAATACCATCAAAGGAATGAGCTGGGGGGCTGACGATGTCCGGCCCTTCAAAGGATACCTGTTATCTTTGGCGACTTCAACCCGAGGCGCAGATCATCTTAGAGGCATGCCGACCGAAGAAGTCTTTTATTCAGTCTTTGATCCCCTCAAAGCTACATCTTATGATAAAGCCGCTCTGGTCATTCATTATCAGAGAATAAACACTTTGGCCGATGCAATGGGAATGTGCAAATTCGCCACAAAATCCTTGCTCCAGGCCATTGGGATCGAGGATATGCTGAATTTTTATAATGCAGCTACCGGAAAAAAGTTGGATTTAGCCCCTTTTATCAAAGCGGCAGACCGGATTTATAATCTTGAAAGACATATGCATGCGCAAGAAGGTATCACTCGGAAGGATGATCTCCCTGTTGGCAAATGGATCAACGAACCGATACATAACGGGCCGTTCAAAGGAGAACACATTGATCTTGTCAGTTTTAATAGATTGCTGGATGATTTTTATCAATTGAGAGGATGGAATATTCAAACAGGCAACCCGGACATTCAAACCATATTTAAGTAAAAATAAAAGCACTTTCATTCAATTGAAATCTATTGTTATTATAGTTTTATAAAGTTCAGGTTGTCAAAAAACATCACCTACAGTCCAAAATAAGGTGAAAATTCCAATATATTTCTATTAAAAATAGAGTTAAGGTTTATTATCCTAATTGGTATTGTCAGGATACGTTCCAAATATCAAGAATACAATTTCTAATCTTGATCTTGTTTTGTGATATCGGATAAGCCTAAAAGGGAAGTCTAAAAAGACCGGACTACTGGCTATAATCCTGGCTTTTCAGGATTCAAAAAAGCCCCCAGACTATCTGTTAAACCGGTTGTAAAAACTTTAGGTTACCAGAAATATACATTACCGAAATTTTGCTGAAAAATAGTTTTAGCAAATGCAAGTAAGGTTGACTCCTGAAGACTAAACTTATCTCTATGTATCTTTACAGTTGTAATTTAGGTTCGGGTCGGGATAATTTCCAATAAAGTTTGATTTCTTCTTGACGACCAAATTCATACATGAATAGATGTGATATTTTAATTTTTTTGTTAAAAACCAAACTCTAAGCAATTAAATGATTGTTTTAATTCAATGCAGGTAAAACCCAAATGTTTGTAGCTTGAAGTTATCTGGAAAACAGGATAACAATACTAATTGAGGGATATCCTGTTAGAAAAAATATCACAGATAGACAGAAAACTGCTGAACGTATTATGACTTTCGAGGTTTATTATGAATGTAGAGCATGGGAAAAGTTTTCTCTCAGTTGATGGTGACATAATAACTGTTAAAGCTGTAGGGCCGTTTAATAGAGAAGGAATTGTCAAAACAACTGAAGAGCTAAAGCTATTAATTGAAAGCTTTGGTCATAAAAAATTTAAAATATTGTTCGATTGCGCAGAAGCAGAAGGGGGGCCTCCCGATGTTTTTGACAAAATTAATGAATTAAATATCTGGTTAAATAGTCAAAATATGATCGCTAAAGCTTCAGTCATAAATTTGTCGATGCAATTAGAAATTTTAGAAATCAGAAGTCCGGCAAGAAATTTACAAAACGCCAAAGATTTTGACAATAAAAGTAGTGCGATTGCCTGGCTTAAATTGCAGTCATAACCATAGCATTGAGGGAGAGTATTTTCGCAGAGTACCGCTCCCCCCCCCCCC
>PIVQ01001127.1 GCA_003354055.1 Desulfobacteraceae bacterium
TTCTGGAGCATCAAATGGAAAATGGTGGGCGGGATTGCCAGCGGCTGGGTAACCACACCGATCATTGCCGCAATCGTAAGCTTTATCTCTCTTTTTTTCCTGCAGAACGTATTTCAGCAGGAGGTCTACAAATCTGTAAATTCGGAACTTACACCTGTTGCCATTGAAGAGATTCAGGATATTGCAGTCCATGACGCGATCGTCATGACTGCAAAAATAAAAACTACAAACCAGAAAAATTAAACCAATTAAGAACGGAGTAATTAAACATGACAGATGTATTTGAAGAAAACGCAGCCACAACAGCCGCAGACGCAGAAAAACTGGTTCCCAGAGCAGAGTTCAGAGCCTTCGGTCAGAACATCCTTGATATTGTCACCACATCCATGTGGAAGGCACAGGCCAAGTTGTTCAAGATAAGGACCAGCGGTGAAACCTATATTCTTTCTAGGCTGACCAATGAGGCTAATGTAAAGATCCGTGACGGCCTTTTGGACATCAAGACCAAGGTCAGTGAAACCGAGGACGGATACGAGGTGTTTCAGCCCAGAGGCAAATTTCATTTTCCCGTGAGCAAAGAGGAACTGGGTAAAATTTTTGAAAATCTTCTGGTGGAGGTCGTTCTTGAAAAGGATACCTATACTCTGGATGAGTTTCTGGGTATGGTCGGTGAAAATGCGGATCTTGCGGCGGTTGACGTTCAGAAGGAACGGTACGGATTTTCCGTTGACGGTATGATATGTGAGTACGGGAAAATTCTTTTCAACGGTGCCCTTCTTGAAACCGCCTGTGTGGAAAGTGAAGACTATAAAGGCATGAAAGCAGCCATTAAGGCCCTTGAGTTAGAAGGTCTTGAGAACATGAATTATCTTAAGGCTGCAAAAAGAGTAATGGGGATGTAGCCATACCCCCTCTTCGTTGACAGGCCCGGGTAGGAAAGCCTTCTGCCGCGGGCCTGTTTCAATTGCAGTGAAATTTATTAATCCCTGAATTTGATCTCTGCATCCTTGGGCAATGCCAGGCCGGAACTGACTTCCAACGCCTTTAAAATCCCTGAAATCACCGGGCAGGATACATGGGGAATGGTGCTCAAAGAGACATCCAGTACTCTGGAGTTCAATTTCCCGGTGGCCTTGTCCTTGAACAGTTCCGTCATCATATTCAGGGGTTCTCCGCCCAGAATCTCCTCTACCTTTTTCCAGTTGGGGCAGTCGGTTTCAAGGTGGAAATTTGCCGTGTAGGCGGCTTGGCTTTCAGCCGTTACCGTGGTGGTGAATCCGCAGATACCGGCGGTGATGTCAACAATGGTCATTATTTACCTCTCTTATTGTTTCTTTGAAGACAGCCTGTTTTTGATGGTCCGGATATAGTCCGGGGTGGTACCGCAGCATCCCCCAACAACTTCAATGCCAAGTGCTTTTATGTTCATTATATTCTCAGCAAAGAATTGCTCGTTTTCAGGATAGGATACGGATTGGCCGGGGCCTGTTTCCGGAAGGCCGGCATTGGGCTGGATGATTACGGGGATCTCCACGGCTGCCCTTATCTCTTCGGCTAAGCGTATCATGGTGTCGCTGCCCATGGCGCAGTTGGCTCCCACAATTGAGCATCCCTCGTCAGCAAGGGTTTTCATACTCTCTGCCGGGGCATTGCCGAAAATCGTAAAAAAACCTCTGGGTGTCTCCTTAAACGTCAGGGAGCAGGCAATGGGAATATCGGATACGGCCCGGATGGCCCGGATGGCTGCCAGGGCCTGGTTGATGTCAAAGACGGTTTCAATAATAAAGAGATCAACGCCTTCATCAGCCATCACCGATGCCTGATCTGAAAAACAGGCCACGGCATCGTCAAAGGTAACCGGCCCCATGGG
>PIVQ01000334.1 GCA_003354055.1 Desulfobacteraceae bacterium
GTATAGACCTTTCCCCGGACTTTGTTGAGACCAGCCGCATCCTCACCCGATGGTGCGGTCTTGATCAGATCTGCGATATCAATTTCCATCAGGGGTCTGTTCTTGAACTTCCCTATGAAGACGGCTCATTTGACGCCGTTCTCTGCCAGCATATCCTCATGAATATCCAGGACAAGGCTACGGCATTGGCTGAATTTTACCGGATTCTGAAACCGGAGGGCAAACTGATCCTCCATGAGATAACTGACGGTCCGGGTCCGGCCCCGCAGATGCCGGTCCCCTGGGCAGCAGATATCACTATTTCGTTTTTAATACCCTGGGACGCACTAAAAACGGAAATGGAAAAAACAGGCTTTGATCTCGACTTTTTTTCAGATGAAACCCAAACCAGTGCTCAATGGTGGAAAAAAGTCAATGCCTTTACAGCCAAAGCACCTCCCCGCCCCCTGAACCCGCGTCTAGTCTTTGGAGATAATGCTGCGTTGTTCGGCCCCAATATGGAAGTAAATTTTTCACGCCGTTCGGTCTGCTGTATTGAGGCCATTCTCATCAAACCGGAATAATTACCTGCGCCCGATAAAACCTGTTCACTTCAGGTTCCAACTTTAGAGGCAGCCTTTCGTGTCTTGAAGTAATCTTAGGCGTGTATTATTATACCTCTTAAGTACGCCTCATTTAAATATAACATTTAGTCACTGAACCAATGAATAATCGAGAAGGAGATCCCATGATAACGGATAAACTGCAGGACGCCATTAACTACCAGATCAACAGAGAATTATTTTCAGAGTATTATTACCTGTCCATGGCATCTTATTTCAATGCCACCGGATTAAGCGGGTTTGAAAACTTTTTCCTGGTTCAGGTGGAAGAAGAACGCTTCCATGCCATGAAAATGTATCGGTTCCTCAATGAAAAAGGAGGGCAAGTCGCTCTTCAGGCCATTGAAGCCCCGAAAACGGAATTCAAATCACCACTGGAGGTATTTCAGCTGGCCTATGATCATGAGAAACTTGTGTCCAAACTGATCAATGACCTCATGGATCTGGCCATTGCGGAAAATGATCATGCGGCCAAAAATTTTTTAAACTGGTTTGTTGAAGAACAGGTGGAAGAGGAAGCATCCATGGAAACCATCTTGAGCAAACTGAAACTGGTCAACGGAGAGGGCCACGGTCTGCTCATGCTGGATGCGGAACTTGCCCAGCGTGTTTTTACTCCCCCTGCCAAATAATTCCCGGCCCTGCTCGAATAATCGGGCAGGGCCCAGTTCACCCCTTCGCGATCCTGTTGCTTAAAATTCACATTCTTTCCCATAAATGCATATTTTTCGCATTTAATTCTATTTTTTATGCAGTTTGGAGAATTTTTTTCTTGACGCCCAATGGCGTATTGATATATCAGATATCAGCGCCTCTTAGATAAAAGTTAATTCAGCCCGATTGACTGAATCCAAACAAAGGCATATATATGCATTGGAAAGGAGAAAAAATGGATACGATGGAGACAATGGATACCTATTATATTGACGGAGAATTTGTAGACGACGCCCACGCCATGGTCCCGGCCAAGGATATTACCGTATTGCGGGGATACGGCGTATTTGACTTTCTGATCACCTATAACAAACGCCCCTTTCATCTGGATGCCCATGTGGCCCGTCTGGAAAATTCAGCAAAAGAAATCGGCCTGACGCTGAACCATTCCAATCAAGAGATCGGAGAAATTGTTCGAGGGACCCTTGAGAGAAACCCCCACCACCAGGAATCAAACGTCCGCATTGTCTACACCGGAGGCATCAGCCCGGACGGCGTTACCCCCCAGGGCAACGGCATCCTCATGGTCATGGCCACCCCCAAATTTGAACTGCCGGACTTTTGGTATAAGGACGGGGCAAAAATCATCACCGTAGATATGGAGCGATTTATTCCCACGTCAAAAAGCACCAACTATCTGTCTGCCGTGTTTGCCCAGCAAAAGGCCCATGGCCAGGATGCCATTGAGGCCATTTACAAGACCAAAGAAAACCATCTTCTGGAAGGTACCACCACCAATCTTTTCTGTTTTACGGGAAATACACTTATCACCCCGCCGGACAACATCCTGCCCGGGATCACCAGAGGGGTTGTTCTGGATCTGCTGAAAGACCGGTACGACATCCAGTTAAGACATATCCGGGAGGATGAACTGTCCCAAATGGATGAGGTATTTATCACTGCCTCCAACAAGGAAATCGTTCCCGTCATCCAGGTGGATGACCTTATCATCAACGGCGGCCAGCCCGGCGAAAAGACAAAAGACCTGTTGAATACCTGGGCCGATTATACCCGTGCCTACGGTCTTGGAGAAGTTGAATAACCTCAATGAGTCATCTCCCGGACATAGACCGGATCGATTATCTTCTGCCCCAAACCACCATTGATGTGGATCTTGGGGCGCTGGCCCGGAATGTCCGTGCCCTCAAAGGTCTGACATCTGAATCTACCCGGTTGATGGCTGTGGTCAAGGCCAATGCCTACGGCCATGGTGCCGTCCCAGTGGCCCAAACCGCTCTTGCAAACGGAGCGGATTTTCTGGCCGTGGCGCGGATATCCGAGGCCGTGGTCCTGAGACAGGCAGGTATTGGCGCCCCTGTTCTCCTGTTCGGTGATACCTTACCGGACCAGGCCGCCTATATGGCCGCCCATGACATCAGCGCCACCCTCACGGATATTGAAACAGCCAGAGCCTTATCCGACGGTTTAAAGAAACAAGACCATACCCTCAAGGTTCACATCAAAGTGGATACGGGCATGGGAAGACTGGGATTTGTCCACGGCTCCCTTGACGGAGATATCCCATCCCGGCTTATTGACGACGTTCTTGCCATTCACGCCCTGGATCACCTTGAGGTGGAAGGTATTTACACCCACCTGTCCAAGGCAGATGAAACTGATAAAACCCACGCCCTGTCCCAGGTCAGCCGATTTAAACAATTGCTGGGCCAATTGGCAGATAAAGGTCTCACACCCATAATCCGCCATGCTGCCAACTCTGCCGGTCTCATTGACCTGCCTGAATCCCACTTTGACATGGTGCGCCCCGGTATTGCCCTATACGGCCTCTGGCCCTCCCATGAGGTGAACAAGTCAAAAATCACCCTTGAACCGGTGATGACCATCCGCTCAAAAATCATCCAGGTCAAACAGGTCCCGGAAGGATTTGATGTAAGCTACGGGGCCACCCATGTCACCCCTGCCTCCACCGTCATTGCTACCGTCCCCATCGGGTATGCAGACGGCTATAGCCGACAGCTCTCCAACCGGGGAGTTATGCTTGTCCATGGACAAAGGGCAAAAGTGGTAGGCCGGGTTTGCATGGATTTCACCATGATTGATGTGGGCGCAATCCCGGGTGTAAAACCAGGAGACGAGGTGGTGGTCATGGGCGCCCAGGGGAATGAAGAGGTATCTGCCGATCATATTGCAACGCTTACAAATACCATCAACTATGAGGTCACAGCAGGTCTGACCGGACGAATGCCATACCGTTATCTGAACTCAGGAGACAGTCATGCCCCAAACACTTGATTTTTCAACAGGTACCTGGTCTTCCGGGCAGCCATCTTCTGCTGATCTGATCATTGCCGGAGACTGGGCTCCGATCCGTGATTTTGCGCCCCTGATTGAGCAGGATCCGGCCTCGCTATACGGTGACCTGCTCCCCGTTATCCGGGAAGCAGACCTTTCCCTTGTCAACCTTGAGGCTCCCCTGAGCGACGCGGGTGAGGCGGTGTGCAAAAGCGGCGCAGTTTTCAAAGGCAATACCTGCCATGTCGGCGGTCTTTCTGCTGTCCCCTTTGATGCCGTGACCCTGGCCAACAACCACATGTTTGACTTTGGCGTTGAAGCGTTTGGGCAAACCATTGCCACCCTGGAAAAAAATAATATCCGCTATCTTGGTGCCGGCATGAATCTGGATGAGGCAGCAGCTCCTCTGATTCTCACGGCAAACAATACTACAATCGCCATTGTCAACTGCAGCGAAGGTGAAGACCTGACTGCCGCAGGCATTGGCCCCGGAGTCATGGGATGGGATATTCCCCTGATCTGTACACGGATCAAAAAACTAAAAAAAGAGGTGGATGCGGTGATTGCCGTGGTTCACTGCGGACTCGAATACATTCCCTTTGCACCGGCCTATGTCATCCAGGCCTTTAAAGACCTGGCGCAGGCGGGGGCAGATGCGGTCATCGGCCATCACCCCCATGTGCCCCAGGGGATGTTTTTTCACCAGGACACCCCCATCTGCTGCAGTCTGGGAAATTTTATCTTCTATCAGCCCACCCGGTTTTATTGGCGCAAACTGGGATACATGGTCCGTCTGGGACTTTCAGACAAAGGGGTGACAAGCCTGGAACTTGTTCCGTATCAGATTCATGATACGGGGATATCAAGCCTAACTGGGAAGAAAAAATCAGACTTTTTAAAGCGTTTTGAAGAGATCTCCCGCCCGCTGTCCACGGAACAGGGCAGCATGGATGCCTGGAACGGATTTATTGATTATTACGGCAGTAAGGGATTTAAAAACGAAGTGGATATGATCATGGAAAAACTTTCTTCCGACCCCGGAAAAGGGGCGGCCATGTTCAGAAACCGGTTGACTACGGCCCAACATTTTTTCCACTGGAAAGACTTGCTTACCCGCACCGTTAACGGGGATATGGGAACGTCTCCGGACTTTGGCCGGAACCTGGCCCAAGAATGGCTGACCCGAGAGCAATAACCCGACGCAACAAAGGAAAACAATATATAAAATGGTATCAATGGGCAACCCAAATAAGACCATCCTGGTCACGGATTCAGGTCTGGGCGGATTATCGGTTTTTTCAGGCATGGCTGAGGCCATGGCAAAGGATGATAGATACGAAAAGGTATCGCTGATTTATTTTAATGCCTGGCCCAGCCAGAACAAGGGATATAACCACTACCCGGACAGGGAGGCCAGGGCAAAGGTATTTCACAATGCCATGACAGCCATGGCCGGATTTAACCCCGATCATATTTATATTGCCTGTAACACCCTGTCTGTCATTTATCCCCATACCCGGTTTGCCAGCGAGACCTCGATCCCGGTAACAGGAATTGTAGATCATGGAGTGGAAATGATTCACAGGCAGCTGACGCTGGATGACCAGGCCCGGGTGATTATTTTCGGTACCCCCACCACGGTTCAGGAAAACACCCATAAACAAGCTCTGATTGCTATGGGCATCCATCCGGACCGGATCATCACCCAGGGATGCCTGAATCTGGCCGGGAAAATTGAACGGGAACCCTTTGGTGATGAAGTGACAGAAATGATTGATGAAAATGCAAGGGCTGCCGCAGGCCAATTGGGAGAATCACGCGGTAAGCTTTTTGCTGCGCTGTGCTGCACCCATTTCGGCTATTGCAGGGACCAGTTTCAAACGGCACTTGCCCGCCATACAGGCACCAAAGTTTCAATCCTGAATCCAAATGAAGAGATGGTAATCCGGGCCTGCGACACCGCACTCAGCCACGGGCAACCTGAGATCCAAATGCAGATCTTTTCCCGGGTCACCTGGGAACCATCAAGGATAAATGCTTATGACCGTCTGCTGACCCCGGTATCCCCGGCTACTGTTGACGCACTCAAACACTACAGGCTGGACAAAGGACTGTTCAGCCTCGATATTGATTAAATCTGGAGGACATCGGGAGGATCATGAAAAACATACTTTTAATCACAGGACCGGCAGGAGATGCCCAAGGCTGGGGAGACATGGCTGTTACCCAGGAAATTGCAAATGCCATTAATGCTTCGGAGAACAAAAGAGCGGAAATCGCCTTTGTATCCAATCTAAAGGAGCTTGATGCAGCTCTGGAATCCCACAAGTTTGACCTGATCTGGAGCGCCCTTTACCATGCCTCTGAGAAATCGGAAACCATCGGAATGAGTGAAGGTGACGACAATTGGCTGGCGGATATCTTTGATGCCAGAGACCTGCCCTATATCGGTCCTGATGCCGCCACAATGAAGGCCCTGATCCATAAAACAGCCACCCATGGGATCATGAAAAAGGCAGGTATACCCGTTCCCTATCACTACCAGATAGAAGCAGGCCAGGCCATGCCGGATCTGACCTTTCCCGCCTTTGTAAAACCAAGTTATGAGAGCCGCTCCGTGGGTATCAGTGACAATTCTGTTGTCAATACTCCTGAAGAACTGGCAGCCCAGGTAGCCTTTATCCACGACACCTATGACCAACCTGCTCTGGTTGAAGAGTATCTGCCCGGCCAGGAGTACACGGTACTCATGCTGGGTAATGGAAAATTCCAGGAATTTTTACCTGGAAAGGTCATGGTGGACCCTTCGCTGTTTGGTGATTATCCCATCCTGAGAAGTGATCTGAGAGGCGTGGGCGCCACCAAGATTAAACCGGTAAACGCCCTTACCGAGGAATCCATTGAGGTGACCCGCAAAGCCATGGAGGCCTTGAACTGTCTGGATCATGTAAGGGCTGATATGCGGCTTGACAGTGACGGTAATCTAAAAATCATTGAGGTGAACGGTATTCCGGGACTCAAACCCATCAAAAGCTGGAGCCCCCAGATATACACCCTCCACCACCCTTCCGACCAAGGCCCCATGGAAGACTACCGCCTGCTCATTGATCATATTGTCAGCTCAGCCCTGGCACGGTATAACCTGGCATAATTCATTTTTAAAATACAAAAGGGGAGGCCATCCTTTGCCTCCCCTTTTGTATGGGTCCTAACGCATTTTTTAATCGGACTAGATAAGCTGGTCCAAGGTATCTTTAAATAGATCTTTGATCATGTCGGTGATCATCTGGTCGATTTCTCTGGCTGCTGTTTCAAGCGCTGAGTAAACGGCGGGCTCTTCGATCTTCTCGTCTTCTTCAGTTGTCTCTTCCAGGGCATTGATATAGTGGTCAAACAATTGACTCAGAGGCTGCTGCGCTCTGGCGACGGCTTCCTCCTCCTGGGCTTCCAGCAGCTCTGCTACCTGGTCCAAAAAGGTTACACCTGTATCAACCGCACGTTCTTCGGCCGGTAATTGTTCTAAAGCACCCTGCCCCAATCGATCATAAGACGCAGACCGGGTCTCCGCATACATTTCATAGGAACGTTCCACAGAAATGTCTGCCTCATACATGGAGACGGAATCATAGGTTCCCATGGACATGGCCTTTGAGATGGCATCTTCCATATCCCCTTCTGCCATTTCTCCGATGATTTCATCAATCCCTTTTACAATGGCTTCAATATCGGCCAGTTCCTCTTCATTAAGGTCTCCCTGTACTGAAAAGGAAAAAGTTTCGCCTGAAGTCAGGGTAATCTCTCTGACATTATAAGATGCACTCATCTGACCGTTTTCAGATGAGATTTCCCCGCTGCTGTTATACTCATAGGCATCCATCTCGGAAAAACTACTGGTGGACAGGGTAACCACATCCCCTTCCCGGGTCTGGATAGTCAGGCCTGCCTCAAGACTTTCATAGGAATTCACAGACAATTCCCGGCTGGATACCCTGGCACTTGAATAATCACCATGGTTTTGTAATCC
>PIVQ01000335.1 GCA_003354055.1 Desulfobacteraceae bacterium
CTCATGCTTCAGGTGCTGTCTGTTTTGTCAAAGGCCGGGAAAAAATGTCTTTATGTGTCAGGCGAGGAATCCATCCAGCAGCTTTCGATGCGTGGTCAACGCCTGGACTCATCAAACCCTTCCCTTTTTGTGGTGTCTGAGACAGACCTGGATTCTATTCTGGTCATGGCTGAAAAGGATCAATATGCTGCTGTGGTCATTGATTCCATCCAGACCGTGTTTCATCCGGAGGTTACCTCTACTCCAGGCAGCGTGACCCAGATTCGCGAAGCATCCATGCAGTTCATGCGGCTGGCTAAAACCAGCGGTATCCCCATTTTTCTTGTGGGGCATGTGACCAAGGTCGGTGCTATTGCAGGTCCCAGAATCATGGAGCATATGGTGGATACGGTACTCTACTTTGAGGGGGACAAGAGCCATATTTTCAGAATTCTTCGGGCGGTAAAAAACAGGTTTGGCTCCACCAATGAGATCGGCGTATTTGAGATGAGGGAACAGGGGCTGACCCAGGTACCCAACCCCTCTGCCGTGTTTTTATCGGAGCGTGCCTCTGTGGCACCGGGATCCGTGGTCACGGCCAGTATGGAAGGGACCCGGCCGATTCTTGTGGAAATCCAAGGCCTGGTCTCCAGTACAGGCTTAGGCACTCCGCGTCGAACGGTTCTGGGTCTGGACAATCACAGGGTGGCCCTGATTGTGGCGGTAATGGAAAAACGACTGGGAATGAATCTGGCCGGACTTGATATATTCATGAATGTTACGGGCGGGGTGAAAATTGTGGAACCATCGGCAGATCTGGCCATTGCAGCAGCCCTGGCCTCAAGCTTTCTGGACAAGCCGGTTCACAAGGAGACTACCCTGATCGGGGAGATCGGGTTAACCGGTGAAATCCGGGCGGTGAGCCATGCCCAGGCCAGAATAAAAGAAGCGGCCAAGATGGGGTTTACAAGGTGTCTTGTGCCCACGAACGCCATGAAACAATTGTCAAAGGTGCAGGGTATGACCATAGAAAGTATCAGTTTTTTAAAGGATGCCATGGAGGTATTGTTTGAAGGGTAAGAAAAAGGGCGGTAAAGGTGCCAAAGGCGGGCAATGGGCGGATCATTTGACCCAGAAGGCAAAATCTCAAGGGTATCCGGCCCGGTCCATATACAAACTGGAAGAAATCCAGAATAAGTTTAAGGTGATGAAAAAAGGGCATACCGTTCTTGATCTGGGGTGTTCCCCCGGATCCTGGATGCTTTATGCCGCCAAACAGGTGGGGCCTTCCGGCCGGGTATTTGGTATTGATTTAAAGGCGGTGGAGATTAAACTGTCGGAAAATATTACTGCCATTGAGGACAATATCCTGAAATTGGAAAACCCGGATTATATTGATCAGGTAGACGGATTTCATACCGTTATGAGTGATATGGCACCTGCCACCACCGGCAGAAAGGATGTGGATGCACTGCGGTCATTTGAGCTGTGTCGCATGGCATTGGATGTGGCCTTGAAAAATCTGCGGGCACAGGGTAACTTTATATGTAAAATTTTCCAGGGCAATGAATTCAAGGCATTTGAGAAAGAGGTGAAAATAGCTTTCAGGGAGTGCAAAATATTTAAGCCGGAAAGTTGCAGAAAACAGAGTAAAGAAATATATATCATAGCAAAAGGTAAAAAATAAGGAGGCGGGATCCATGTCAGGACATAGTAAGTGGTCGACCATAAAGCATAAAAAAGGGGCGGCTGATAAAAAAAGAGGGAAAATCTTTACCAAGCTGATCAAAGAGATCACCGTGGCAGCCCGGATGGGTGGCGGCGATCCTGAAGCCAATCCCCGTTTGAGGCATGCGTTGAATGCGGCCAAGGCCCAGAATATGCCCAAGGACAACTTTGAGCGTGCCATTAAAAAAGGCACAGGAGATCTTGAAGGTGTCAATTATGAAGAGATCCTGTACGAAGGATATGGCCCTGGCGGAGTTGCCGTTCTGGTGGAGTGTTTAACCGATAATAAAAACCGGACCATAGCCGATGTCCGTTATATATTTAACAAAGCCGGCGGCAATGTGGGAACTGACGGATGTGTGGCCTGGATGTTTGATAAAAAGGGACTTATTTCCATCAGCAAAGATGATTCCGACGAAGATACCCTCATGGAAGTTGCCCTGGATGCAGGTGCCGAGGATATTAAGGATGAGGGTGATGTCTTTGAAATTATCACTGAGCCCGAAGATTTTGATGCGGTAAAAGATGCCATTGACCAAGCGGAAATTGCCTGCCAGATGGCGGAAATTACCAAACTGCCGCAGAACCTGTCCGAGGTAACCCTCAAAGAAGCAGAGCAGGTGATTCGGTTTATGGATGCCCTGGATGACTGTGAGGATATTCAGAAATTTTATACCAATGCAGATATCCCGGATGAGGCCTTTGAAGCCATGTAAGCCGTATCCTTAAATAGTCTTGAACAATAAAAAAAGGAGCTGAATTTTCAGCTCCTTTTTTTTATCTCTTTTCCGGGGTGTCTTATTTCATATCGACCATCTTCTGGACCGCGCCCAGGGCCTTTACCCTTATCTCCTCCGGCACCTTGATTTCACCGGACAGGGTTTTAAGACTGTTCAATATGTCTGAAAGGCTGATTTTTTTCATGTCCTGGCAGAGCATTTTTTGAGATGCTGCAAAGAACTCTTTGTCCGGGTGGGCCTTGGATATGGGGTGGAGCAGGCCGATTTCCGTACCCAGAATAAATTTGCGGGCAGAACTTTCCCCTGCAAAACGGATCATGCCGGAGGTGGACTGGATGCTGTCGGCAAGTTCAAGAATTTGGGGGGGGCATTCGGGGTGGGCCACAAACAGGGCATCCGGATGGGTCTCTTTGGCTGCCATGACATCATCAACTTCCAAAGTGTTGTGAAAGGGGCAGCAGCCGTCCCACAGGTGTACCGTTTTATCCGTATTGGCAGCGGCATATTTGGCCAGGTTTTTATCCGGGGTCATGAGCACTTCGTCTGCATCCATGGCATTAACGATCTTGACCACATTGGCTGAGGTGCAGCAGATGTCCGATACCGCTTTAACGGCAGCAGAGGAGTTGACGTATGTGATGACCGGGATGTTGCCCAATTCTTTTTTTCTTGCCACAAGGGCCTCAGGAGTTACCATGTCCGCCATGGGGCAGCCCGCATCGGGATTGGGCAGGATAACGGTTTTGTCAGGAGAGAGGATGTAGGCTGTTTCTGCCATGAAATGGACGCCGCAGCAGATGATGATGTCAGCATCGGTGCCTGCTGCCTTTATGCTCATTTCCAGGGAATCACCGCAAAGGTCGGCAACCTCCTGGATATCTGCAGGCTGGTAGTTATGGGCCAGGATAATGGCGTTTTTTTCTTTGGCCAATTGTCTGATTTGTTCTTGCATGGAGTCTTTCATGGGGCTTTCCTTAGTTCATTTCAATGATGCTTGCCCCGTCCGGAATGGTAAAGGTAAACATTCTCGGATCAGGATCGTTAAAGCGTATATTGGTAAATATAAACCGGGTGGTATCGCCGTAGATATTTTCGGTGACCACCATCTGAATTTCATGGCTTGGCAGGTCAACGGTAATTCGTATTACGGCAAGATCCGGGCTCTCTTTTTTGGGGGTGAGGATCAATTGGGCAAAAGATGCGTCCGACTTGCCCATGTCAATGGTGAAGTCTGTCTTAATTCGGGTGATGTCCGATAAAAAGGCGCCGCCTGCACCGGTCTCAAAAAAAGGAGCGGCACTTCCCTGCATGACCTGGTTTTCATCGGGTCTGTATATCCATAGCGCCTTGCCGTCGGTTATGATTTCATGGTGGTCCGGGGCAAGATAGAGCCATCGCATCTTACCGGGGTGGCTGAACCAGGCCTGGCCGGTGGCGGTTTCCGTGATATCCAGAGCAGCAAGGCGGGCTGCCTGGTTAAAATCTGCCGAAAAACTCTTGTGGGCATATTTTTTTTCTACGCCCGTGAGAATTTTATTTTTTAGTTGGGATTCCACGCCCGTGAGAATTTTGTCTTTCAGTTGTGATTCTACGTCCGGATCGGACTTGGAAAATGCAGGGGTGTTAAATACAAGAGTCACAGCCAATAACAGCATGAATCCAAGTATGGCTTTGGATAGAGTGCGCATATGTTTTTCCTTATTTCAGCAGTTTTTCCAGGTCTTTACGTTCGTCTTCGGCATAGATACGGCGCAATTTGGGTTTTTCAATTTTGCCGGTGGGGTTCCTGGGGACATCCCCGAAAAAGATTTTTTTCAACTGTTTGTACCTGGGCAGTTCCTGCTGGAAATTGATGATATCCTGCTCGCACATCATTTTATTGGGCTTGATGCTGATGATTCCGGCAGGCAATTCCCCAAGTCTTTCGTCAGGCACACCGATCACTGCAATGTCTTTGATTTTTTCATGTGTCAGGAAAAAATTTTCAATCTCTACAGGAAAGATATTTTCTCCGCCGTAAATGATCATGTCCTTTTTCCGGTCCACCAGCCAGATAAATCCGTCTTTGTCATACCGGGCAATGTCTCCGGTATGTAGCCAGCCGTCCTTAATGGCCTCTGCCGTGGCTTCTGGGTTTTTATAGTACTCTTTCATCACCCCGGGACCTTTGACAACGAGTTCGCCGGTTTCACCACCCGGTAGATGGTTGCCCTGTTTGTCAACTATTTGGGCTTTCCATCCATGGCCGGGCTGGCCGATGGGGCCGATGCGGTCTGCATTTTCAACCCCGAGGTGGACACAGCCGGGGCCTGAGGATTCCGTAAGTCCGTAGTTGGTGTCATAGGCCTGGCCTGGAAAATAGCGTTGCCAGTTCTCAATGAGACTGGGGGGCACAGGCTGGGCACCGGCATGCATGAGCCGCCACTGGGTAAGATTGTGGTCTGCAAGGTTGATTTGCCCGTTTTCAATGGCAATGAGAATATCATGAGCCCAGGGCACCAGAAGCCAGACAATGGTGCAGGCTTCCTTCGAAACCGCCTCAATGATCCACTCGGAGTTTACCCCGTTGAGCAATACACATTTACCACCGACCAGAAAAGATCCCATCCAGTGCATCTTGGCCCCGGTGTGGTACAGGGGGGGGATACATAGGAATACATCATCATGGGTCTGACCGTGGTGGGCATTTTCCGTATGACAGGCATGGACGAGAGCTTGATGGGTGAGACGTACAGCCTTGGGCGTGCCGGTGGTGCCGGAGGTAAAATATAGGGCTGCATCATCTTCCGGTGTCAGCGATACCTTAGGGCAGTTTTGTCCGTCAGCCTCACAGATAAATTCCCCGTAAGGACAGGCCCAGGACGGGCAGTCTGATTCAGGGCCTGTAAAGATCCAGAGCGCGACAGACTTAGAAAGATCTGCCTTAATAGCTTCAATCCGTTCTATAAATTCAGGCCCGAAAATAAAAGCCTTGGCCTCTGCCGTCTGTGTACACAGCTTGATCTTATCGGATTCAAATCTGAAATTCAGAGGTACAGCCCAGGCCCCGGTATAGAGGATCCCGAAATAGATGGGCAGCCAGTCCATGGCATTGGTCATGAGCTGGACCACCTTGTCACCCTTTTTAATCCCGTTGTGGATCAGGGCATTGGCGGTTTTAACGGATTGGGAGTGAAAGTCCTGCCAGGTGATCTCGTGCCGTTGGCCTGTGGCCGGCATCCGTTCTACCAGTGCTATTTCTTCTGGGTATTTCCGGTAGTTTTGAGCAAGTATGTCCGTAATGATCATTTATATTCAGGCCCTTAAGCTTATAGCAAATCGCAAAAAGTATGTTCCGAAACCATAGTATTTGTTTCTACCAATTAGGGTTAGAAATTCCGCATACTACAATCGATTTGCCTTTTGGTGATTGTCTTTTCTATGGATGTTTTTCGGAACATTTTTTGACAATCACTATAAATAATAAAAATCCTGCCGGGTCACTATAGACCACGGCAGGATTATATTCAATATTAAATAAAGGTTAAGCCCGGGGGCTTAAAACGTACCTTTATTTGTCTTTTTTGACCTCTTCAAAGTCAGCATCCACAACATCGTCGTCATCCTGAGCAGGATTGGCTCCGGCATCGCCGGCTGCATCAGCGCCTGCGGCACCAGGGTTGTCCTGTTGTGCCTGCTGGTACATGACTTCTGCCAGTTTGTGGGAGGCCTGGGACAGGGCTTCGATTTTAGCCTTGATATCTTCAACATCGTCAGAATCTTTGACCTGTTTCAGAGCTTCAGCAGCTGCTTCAATGCTTTTCCTGGTTTCTTCGTCAACCTTATCCCCATGTTCTTTCAGGGTTTTTTCAGTCTGGTCCACCAAAGCTTCTGCCTGGTTTTTGGTATCTACCAGCTCTCTTTTCTTTTTGTCTTCATCAGCGTGCATTTCAGCATCTTTGACCATCTTGTCGATTTCATCGTCAGACAGGCCTGATGCTGCGGTGATCTGAATGGACTGCTCTTTACCGGTTGCCTTGTCTTTGGCGGCTACATGGACAATACCGTTGGCGTCAATGTCAAAGGAAACCTCAATCTGGGGAATCCCTCTGGGAGCCGGCGGAATATCGGACAGCTCAAACTGGCCAAGGGTCTTGTTGTCGGTAGACATTTCGCGTTCACCCTGGAGCACGTGGATGGATACGGCAGGCTGGTTGTCGGCAGCCGTAGAGAACACCTGGCTCTTTTTGGTGGGGATCGTGGTGTTTTTGTCGATGAGTTTGGTCATGACACCGCCCAGGGTTTCAATCCCCAGAGAAAGCGGTGTAACATCAAGGAGCAGTACATCGTTGACATCACCCTGAAGCACGCCGGCCTGAACCGCTGCGCCCATGGCAACAACCTCATCCGGGTTAACACCCTTATGGGGTTTTTTGCCAAAGATTTTTTCAACCCGCTCCTGAACAGCCGGCATACGGGTCATTCCGCCTACCAGAACAACCTCATCCACACCGCCTGCACCAAGATTCGCCTCTTTGATAGCTTTACGGCAGGGTGCTTCCAGGTTGTCAAGAAGATCGGCGACCAGAGCTTCCAGTTTGGCCCGGGTCAGTTTGACATCCAAATGTTTGGGGCCGGATGCATCTGCCGTGATAAAGGGAAGGTTGATTGTGGATTCAGTGGCAGTGGAAAGTTCCATTTTCGCTTTTTCCGCAGCCTCTTTGAGGCGCTGGAGAGCCATTTTGTCGGTGCGGACATCGATGCCTTGTTCTTTTTTGAACTCGCTTGCCAGAAAATCAATGATTCTCAGGTCAAAGTCTTCACCACCCAGATGGGTGTCACCGGAGGTGGATTTTACTTCAAATACGCCGTCACCGATTTCAAGGACAGAAACATCAAAGGTACCGCCGCCAAGGTCAAATACGGCAATTTTTTCTTCGCCTTTTTTGTCCAGGCCGTAAGCCAGAGAGGCAGCTGTGGGCTCATTGATGATACGTTTGACTTCAAGCCCTGCGATTTTACCGGCATCTTTGGTGGCCTGTCTCTGGCTGTCGTTAAAGTAGGCAGGTACTGTGATGACCGCTTCTGTAACTGTCTCGCCCAGGTAATCTTCAGCCGTCTTTTTAATGTTGGCCAGAATAAAGGA
>PIVQ01000336.1 GCA_003354055.1 Desulfobacteraceae bacterium
AATCTGCCTATGGTGTTGGTTTGCGGGACCCTGCACGTTATCCATGATCTTGCGATTAATGCCGGTATTCCTAACCTTTTGAGACAAAATGGTACCTTGGCCATCCCAATGGACTGCTTTCCGATAGATCCCAAGACACCCCTTATGAAAAAAATCTATCTGGGTGATGCGAACCGTTATCTTCGGGCTGCTGCTACAGCTCAAAAAATGGGAGATGTGTTTCCATTGATGTTGTCTTCTTTTGGATGTGGCCCCTCTTCTATGATCGAACACTTTTTTCAAACTATGCTAAAGGGGTATCCCCATACCATATTAGAAAGTGACGGGCATGGTGGTGCCGCTGGATACATCACCAGAATTCAGGCTTTTCTTCAGTCCGTAAAACAGTATGCCGGAGAACGCACCAACAATGAGGGTTACGTCGTACCGAATAATTCAAAAGCCCTTTCTTATGTCGATTCCCAAAAGGGAAAAGGGCCGTTTCTGTCAAAAGATGTGAAATACGTCTTTTTGACGGGTAGCGACTACATGGGGGATTTATATGCTGCTGTATACCGTTCTTTTGGATATGATGCAGAGACGGCAGCTCCCCTTTCCGAATCAAGCTATACTGCAGGTAAATCAGATTGTTCAGGAAAAGAATGCATGTCCTACCAACTTGTTTGGGGAGCATTTAGAGAATATCTCGATAAAAATCCCCCGAAAAAGGAAACCCGGTTGATGCAAACCACCGCCAGAAACTGCAGGGCCGGTTTATTCACCATCAAAGATCAGATTTCCATAGAACGGATGGGATTGGACCATATTGTAGAGATTGCCCCTGCCCGGGTTTCTGAAAGTTTGGCAATGTTCACCCAGACCTTTGCCGGAATGACCGTACTTGACATCCTGCGTCAGTTTTATGTCTACTACCTACCTTGTGAGACGTCGCTAAAACAGAATGAATCCATGTATCTTAAGTATTGTAACCAGGTGATCAAGATTATCGAGAAGCCTGTTTCAAAAGGGATCAGGCAATCGTTTAAACTGGGTGTAAAATGGCGAGCTCTTAAAAAGGTTCTGAGAAATGCCGCCGAAGATTTTGCTAAGCTCAACGGTAAAGTGAAAGATAGAAATTTTAGAACCGTTTTTGTTTCTGGAGATGTAATGACCAAAGGGAGTGATTTTGCCAATGGCAATCTCTACCACTACCTGAGTGCTAAGAATGTTCGCCTGGTTGTTGAACCGGGAACCGATTTCATGGAAAGCCTGGCCTACGCCCTGCCGACCCTGGTTTTTGGCTATAAGAGCAAAGAATCTCAAAGAAAATTTTTCCGCACCATTATGGTTTCCATCCGAAAGTCACTCTACTCAAAGGTATCAAAATTACACCCCTGGATTCCCATGCCTGAAACAACGGCGCATCTTGCAGTGGCAAATGAGATCATCGATATCCGCACCAACTCGGCAGCCATCGCTCAAGTTGGAAGCGTACTGCATCAGTGGAAAAGCGGGAAGTACGACGGGATTGTTTTCTGTGCGTGTTGGGGATGTGACAGTGGATTAGTCACAGAGAGTTTGCTTCGACATCAAAAAGATATTCCCTATCTCTTTTTTTATGACGATGGGACCCCTCCTGACGAACGAAAAATAAACAGCTTTGCCTTCAGGCTTCATCGGAATCAGAATTTCAGGGTGGCTATATAATCTTTCACCCTGTCGAACTCATAGGCCAGGTCGTCATACACTTGGGAACTGTCGGTAAGATCACCTGATTTTCCTATGAGTTCAAGCCTGTGGGCTGCTTGGGAAAGAGGGGTGGCACAAAGATTTGCCGCCCCGCCTTTAATGGCATGGGCCTCCCTGCTGATGATATCAGAGTCCTGATCCCGGACGGCCTTTTCAATCTCGGGTAATTGCCGGGTAACGGTTTCAAGGAATTCATCAATCACCTCTTTTAAGAATTCTTTGTCCATGTCAAATTCTTCAAGGGCTTTGTCAAATTCAAACGGGGATTTCTCAGAAAGGGCGGTCTCCCCGGTATCATCTTCGTTAAATGCTTCCCCCTCTGTTTTGGTCAGGGCCTTGCCATTGGGCAGCCAGTGCTGAACCGTGTCAAGAAAGTGTTTTCTGCGAAAGGGTTTGGTCAGGTAATCATCCATCCCGGCGCTGATACATTTTTCCCTGTAGCCTTTGATGGCATGAGCGGTCATGGCGATAATGGGGGTAGGGGGCAATTCCTGGTTTTCGGCTTCACGGGCCCGGATTAACCGGGTTGCCTCATATCCGTCCATTTCAGGCATCTGGATGTCCATGAGGATAAGGTCAAACGCCTGTTGGTCAAATAAGGCAACCGCCTGAATACCGTTTTCAGCAAGATGGGCCTGGTATCCGGCGCCTGTCAGATATTGCATGGCAATTTTCTGGTTGGTCGGATAGTCTTCAACCAGGAGAATGTTGAAATTTTTTAATTGATAGTCCGGAATCGTCTGGTCCTCTTGTGATTCTTTTTCCTTAGGTGCCAAAGGCTGGGAATTATCAGAGAGTCCGGAGGTCTCCTCCTGTCTGGCGATTTTGACTGTGAACCAGAATGTGGAACCTTTTCCGACCTCACTGTCAAGACCGATACTGCCGTCCATGAGTTCCACCAGCTGCTTGGAAATGGTTGTGCCAAGACCGGTTCCCCCATATTCTCTGGTGGTGGAGCCGTCCACCTGGCTGAAGCTGTCAAATATGATCTTCTGGTCCTCCCTGGAAATACCGATCCCTGTGTCTTTGATAATAAATTTTAGCTCAACATCAGTCCCGCTTTCCGTTATCAATTCGCAGGAGATGGCGATTTCACCCTCATGGGTAAACCGGATGGCATTGCTGGTCAGGTTGATCAGCACCTGGCGAAGTCTTCCCGGATCTCCCGTAAGCAGGGAGGGAACATCCGGGGAAAGGGAAGAGCGAAATTTAATGTTGGGGCTGTTTATGCCCATGGCAAGAAATGAACAGACCTGGTCAAAGGTGAGTCCCAGATCAAAGTCGATGGCATCCAGGCTTAGTTTACCCGCATCGATTTTGGAGAAATCCAGAATCTCATTGATAATACCCAATAGTTGCGTAGCTTCGGTGTCAATGGTGTTGAGCAAGGTTTTGAGTTCCTTGTCCGTTTCTTTTTCCATGGCCAGTTCAGCCATTCCCATGATGCCGTTGATTGGGGTTCTGATTTCATGGCTCATATTGGTTAAAAACTCAAGCTTTGCCTGGGCTGCTGCCTCTGCCTGGACTTTTGCCTGTTTCAGCCGTCTTTCAATCTGGATCCGTTCCTTTATCTCCGCTGTCAGGTCCTTGGTCCGGTCCGCCACCATGGCTTCAAGGTTTTCCTTGTGATCCTTTAGTTCTCCCTGGATTTTTCTGACGATAAAGATCTGTGAGATAAGGCTGGAGAATACTTCCAGGGGCCTGACCGTCTCCTGTGTGGGTTTTTTTCCTGACTTGGAGTCAGCAGCAGACAGGATGCCCATGAGGTCGCCGCGCTCATCATGCATGGGGATCAGAAGCATATCATCCGGCTGCCACGGTTCTGAGGGGTCAAGATTCTCATCATCGACAGTAGTAGGCATATCATTGGCGCCGATATCGTCTTGGGACAGGTAGCAGGTGAAATTGCCTATTCTGGCGCCCTGAGAAAAGAGGGTCTCATAATATCCTTTAGGGACCTCTTTTGCCTGGATATCAAGAATTTCCCGGGAACTTAAGCCTTCATAACCGAGGATCTCCTGAAACGGAGGCTCATCAATAAAATAGGACATGACCAGCCTGTTATAATCTGAATGGTCGATTATGGCCCGGCAGACATACTGAAATATATCTTCTGTTTCATCCTTCATGGTGATAATGGAGGCGGCAACCAGGGAAAGCTCTTCGGTCTGTTGGGAAAGATCCCGTATCTGCTTTTCTCTTTCCAGGATGATTTCCTGGGCCTGTTTTCTGTCCAGGGCCAGGGCTACCTGGTCAGAGACTGCTATGAGCAGGTCCATCTCTTTCTGGGTAAAGTAGTCAGGATCCGTATAGTGCTGTACTGCCATGATCCCGAGAACTTTATCCCGAATAATCAGGGGAACCCCAAGCCATATAAGAGGAACCTTGCCTACGACCTGGTCCTTTTGAGCCCTTTGTTTCAGCATCTGTTCCGTAAAAAACTGGGGTTGCTTGGTTTTGATCACCTCTGCGGTGAGGCTGCTGGTTTCCTCTTCAAAATCATCAGAAAAGTCGATGCTGATGGCGGTGTCGCATTCATCCAGGTAAAAGGGAAAATGCATGATCTCTTTATCCGCGTCCACGATACAGATAAAAAAGTTGGGCAGGGTAATGATTCGGTCCAGGGAACTGAATATGGAAAAGTAAAGGTCATCCATGTTGTCGGTGGTATTGACCGCATTAGAGATGTTGAACAGGGTCTGGGTCAGTTTTTCGTTCTGTTTGATCTCCTCCTGGGACCGCTTTCTGTCAATGGCCAGGGCGATCTGGTCTGAGACGGCAATGAAAAGGTCCTTATCCTCTTGGGTATAATAGTCCGGATTGGAATAGTGCTGAACCACCATAACCCCGATGACTTCATTCTTGATGATCAGGGGAACGCCCAGCCATTGTTCGGCAACGGATCCCACCACATCCAACCCCAGGTCTTTGGCCCGGGCAATGGTCTGATCTTTTGAGCTGAACACCGGTCGGTTGAAGTCGATGACATCCGCTGCTATGATGCCTGAGGTGCTGACATTCCGTATTTCATGGTAGATATCTCCGGTTTCGTCAACATAATAGGGATAGGCAATACTATCATTGTGCCGGTCATAGATACCGATGGCAAAATTTCTTACCTCAATCACATCTCCCAGGGAGTTGTGAATGGAGCCGTACATATCGGTGAGGTTGTCAGTTGCGTTGACTGCATTGGCTATTTTAAACAGGGTAGAGGTCAGTGCTTCATTTTGCTCAAGTTCCTCCTGAGACCGTTTTCGGTCAATGGCCATGGCCACCTGCTCGGAAATTGCTGAAAAAATGTCCAAATCCCTCTGGTCAAACAGGTCCGGGTCTGAATAACTCTGGGAAGCCATATAGCCGATCACCTGGTTGTCTGCTTTCAATGGGACGCCCATCCAGGTCCGTGCCCAGGTCCCGATGGCGTTGATCTGCCTGCTTTTTTCCTTGAGGCTTTCCTCTTTGAGAAATACGGGAGCGCCCGAGTGAATCACCGCCCCGCCCAGAGAGCCTTCATCCAGAAGAATGGTTTGCCCCTTGAGATCATCGAATTCATCAACATAATACTCAAACTGGATGGTATTGTCCTTTTTATTGTAAAGACCGATGATGAAGTTGGTGAGATCAATGATCTCATATAGTGCCGTGTGGATGGAGAGGTAGAGTTCGGAAAGATCCTGGGTTGTATTGACGGCATTGGCAATATTGAACAGGGTCTGGGTCAGTTTTTCACTCTCTTTGATCTCTTCCTGAGAAAGTTTTCTGTCAATGGCCAGGGCAATCTGATCAGACACCGCAACCAGCAGGTCTATATCCTTTTGTGTATAATAGTTTGGATTTGAATAATGCTGGACCACGATTACCCCGATTACCTCATTTTTGATTTTCAGGGGAACCCCCAGCCATTGTTCCGAAACCACCCCCACGACGTCATGACCCAGTTGTTTTGCCCTGGCAATGATCTGATCTCTTGTGTTGGCAATGGGATGTTTCAGGCGGATAACATCCCCCGCCAGGATACCTGAAGAACTCACCGCTTTAATTTCATGGTAAACATCACCGGTTTCATCCACATAATAGGGATATGAGATGGAATCTTTGTGGCAGTCATAAATACCGATGGCAAAATTTTTCACCTCAATCACACCATCAAGTGAATGATGAATGGAGGCATATAAATCATCCAGGTTGTCAGTGGTGTTGACGGCATTGGAGATGTTAAACAGGGTGGTCGTCAGTGTCTCATTCTGTTTAATCTCTTCCTGGGAAAGTTTTCTGTCAATGGCCAGGGCCACCTGCTCGGACACGGCAGAAAATATCGTAACATCCCTGATATCATAAAGATCCGGGTCTGAATAACTCTGGGCAGCCATGTACCCGATGACTTGGTTGTCTGCTTTCAGGGGAACGCCCATCCAGGTTTTCGGCCATGTACCCACGGCCTGGTTCTTTTCAATCCGCCTGTTCAATTCCTCCTCTTTAAGAAAGAGGGGCTTGCCTGAAAAAATCACATCCCTGCCAACAGACCCTTTTGACAGGGGCATGGACTGCCCCATGAGATCGTCAAACTGGTCAACATAGTATTCAAACTGGATGGTGTTGTCTTTTTTATTGTAAAGCCCGATGATGAAATTGGTCAGATCTATGATTTCATTTAATGAGGTGTGGATGGATTTATAGAGCTCTGAAAGATCCTGGGTGGTATTCACGGCATTGGATATGCTGAAAAAGGTCGTGGTCAGTTTTTCATTGAGCCTGCTGTCTCCCTGGCTTTTTTTCCGATCAATGGCCAGAGCCACCTGATCCGAGACTGCGGTGAGAAGATCCAGATCCTTTTGGGAGAAGTATTCCGGATCCTGATAATGCTGAACCACCATGACCCCGATGACTTCATCTTTTATCATAAGGGGGACGCCCAGCCAGATGACGGCAGCCGTTCCTATTGTTTCTTTCCGGTTCCGTTGTTTTTCTAAGGCCTCCCGGTTCAGGAACACGGGTTTTTTGGTTAAAATCACCTGACTGGTGTTGGAGTTGCCCTCTTCATATCGCTCAATGCCAAGAGAGATGTTTGTCTGGGTATCCTGCTCATCAACAAAGAAGGGGAAGCTGAGTCTCTTTTTTTTGGCGTCAACAATGGCAAGGAAAAAATTGGGCAGGGCAATGAGCGCATTGAGTGAGGTATAGATGGAACGGTAGAGCTCTTCTAAGTTCTCGGTGGTATTGACTGAGTTGGAGATCTTAAACAGGGTGCGGGTTATTTTTTCATTTTCCCTTATCTCTTCTTCAGCCTGTTTTCTCTCAATGGCCATGGCCACGAACCCCGAGACTGTATTTAAAATATCAAGATCGCTCTCCTGATAGGTGGCCTCCGAGTGATAGTTCTGTAGTACCAGCGCTCCTAATACCCTGTCCCTGATCCGAAGCGGCGCACCCACCCATACTTTGGCAGGAGTGCCGATAATGCGGTCCGGCCTGGAGGCTTTTTCTATCTTCTCCGGAGTGATGAGCAGGGTTCTTTTCCCATTGATGACCTTTGCTGCCAGGGACTCTTTTTGACTGATTTTAAAAATTTCACCATAATTTTCATCCATTTCATCGATAAAATAGGGGAAGGTGATGGAGTCCCGGTCTTTGTGGTACAGGGCAATGGCAAAATTATCAACATTGATAATTTTCCCAAGGGAGGCATGGATTTCCCAATATAATTCATCAAGATTTACCGCATTGTTCACGGCATTGGATATTTCAAACAGAACCTGGATGGTCTTGTCTGCATCACGGGTTTCCTGCATCGTCATCATTGTCATAGGCCTCTTTGTCCTAAGGTCTAATACGGGATAAGG
>PIVQ01000337.1 GCA_003354055.1 Desulfobacteraceae bacterium
TTTAATACTGCGCCTAAGGGAGAATTTTCGTAAAAACCTAAAAAGATCATTGAAAAACAAAAGCCTGAAATGCTAAAGAAGCTTAGGTTAATCACGTTTTTAAAATAAGGTTCCGGAGGATATAAATGAAACGGGTGAGTTTCAGGCTTTTCATGTTGATTTGCGTTGTTCTGATGGTGGGGTGTGCCTCGAATAAGGAGAAAACCGAAAAATTCATATCGCAGGCTCAGTCCTCCTATGATGCCGGTGAATACAGCCAGGCTGTCATCCAGATTAAAAATGCCATTGAATCCACGCCCAAGTCGGTTCCGGCCCACGAACTGCTTGCAAAGACCTACCTAAAACTCGGCGACGCCCGCCAGGCGTTCAACACCCTGCGCAAGATAGAAGAACTTAAGCCCAATGACCTGGATAATGTTGCCCAGGTGGCCTCTTTTTATCTGCTGGGCCGTCAGCGGGAAGAGGCCCAAAGCCGAGTTGACCGGGTGCTGTCAGAAAATCCGAATCACATCCAGGCGCTTTATCTTCGGGCCGGGCTTCTCAGCGACAAACGCGAAAACCTGGATAAAATAACCGAAATCTACAACAGAATCCTCTCCATTGACGCCAACCAGGCCCGTGCCCATCTTGCCCTGTCCCGGGTATATGCCACCCAAAACCAACCTGAAAAAGCAGAACAGGGCCTGAAGAAGGCCCTGATAATTTCACCCGATAACACCAATATCTACAAGACCCTGTTTGAGTTCTATATGGTCCGGAACAACCCGGATGCTGCCCGCAAGGTATTAGAAGACCTGATCGCCATAAAACCGGATCAGGCAGGTCCCTATATTTTCCTGGGTAATTTCCACATGGGACGGGGGCAATTGCCTCTGGCAGAAGAGGCCTTTGCCAACGCCATTGAAAAAGAGTCGACCAATCTGAATGCCCATATGCTCCTTGCCCGGGCATATAATTCTCAAGGGAGGACCGAACAGGCAGAGCAATATATCAAAAAGGCATTGGATACTGCACCGGATAATTATACGGTAAAAAATGCATACGCGGAATTTCACTTCAGCCACAACGATCTTGAGAAATCCAGGCAACTGGTGGATGACATCCTTTCCCAGCGGCCCGATTTTCCACCGGCCAAAGTACTGAAAGGAAAGATCCTGAGCCGGCAAAGGGACTATGAAGCCGCAGTCCATTTATTTACTGAACTTACCAAGGAAGAGCCTGACTCTCCCACCTACCACTTCCTTCTGGGATCAACACTTTTTGAAAAAGGGGAAGCATCCCAGGCAAAAGCATCTCTGTCCATGGCCCTTGAAAAAAGCCCAGGCCATATCCAGGCCCGGATGCTTATTGCAACGATTCATTTTCGCCAGAGGGATTTGTATCTGGCCGAAGACAATATTAAAAAGGTGCTGGCCGTACGACCGGATCATTACAATGCCAACCAGCTTTTGGGAAATATTCTCATGGCCAACAAGGACAATGCCGGTGCCAGAAAAACGTTCACCCGCATGATCCAGGTTGCCCCCAATAACCCGGCCGCCTATTACCGCCTGGGCATATTGGACCGGTCTGAAAAAAAATATTCCCAGGCCATTCAAAACCTGAATCTGGCTCTGGAACTCAATCCGACCCTCATGGATGTCTTTTCCAGTCTGGTGTCCGTATATGCAGTGCAGGGAGAGTATGACAAGGCATTGACCGCCATCGATACCCAGATGGAAAAAACTTCTGCCAATCCGATTGTGGCCGCCATTCTCCTGAATCTTAAGGGAAACATTTTATTATCCAAAGAGAACAACGCCGGTGCTGTCACAGCCTATACTGCAGCCATTAAGAAAAACCCCAAATACATGACCCCCTACCTGACCCTGGCCAAGCTATATGCCTCCCAAAAAAAATGGGATAAGACAGAACAAACCTATTTAAGCCTGATTGAACAACGACAGGACCAGGCCCTTGTATACGGACTTTTGGGAACCCTTTACGAAAAACTAAAAAAGCCGGATCAGGCAGAGGCACAATATATCAAGGCTTTGGAAATCGATCCGGATCATATTCCGGCAGTCAATAATCTGGCCTATCTCTATGCCCAGCAGAACAGGGAACTGAACAAGGCCCTTGATCTGGCCCGCCAGGCCAAGGAACGCTTAGGGCTTATTCCGGCAATTATGGATACCCTTGGCTGGGTCTATTACAAAAAAGAACTATACGACAGTGCGGCAGCAGAGTTCTTATCCTGTACAGAACTTGATCCGGGCAATCCCACCTTCCATTACCACCTGGGATTGGCATACGATAAACTGGGTAAATCAGACAAGGCAAAAACAGCTCTGAACGCCGCTTTGAAATTAGACAAGGCCTTTACCGGCTCCGACGATGCCAGGCGTATACTCGCCCGATTATAAATCAGGCCACAGAGCGATCTGTATGGGCGGCAATGGCGTCATAAAGGCGTTCCGGCCTGACAGGTTTGACTATGTAGTCTGTCATGCCTGCGGCCAGACATTTTTCCCTGTCCCCTTTCATTGCATTGGCTGTCATGGCGATGATGGGAATATTGGCATATGAGATACCAAGTTTCCGGATCATTTGGGTGGCTTGTAAGCCGTCCATCTCCGGCATCTGGATGTCCATGAGAATAAGATCATAACCATGATGTTGAACCGCTTCAACCGCTTCTCTACCGTTGGAAGCCAGGTCTGCCCCATATCCGATTTTTTTAAGCATGATCAACGCCACCTTCTGGTTCACCGAATTATCCTCCACTAAAAGGATACGAAGCCCCTTGGTACCAGCTGGCCCTGACCTATCAGGGAAAGGCTGGGCAGACTTGGCTTCCAAGACAGCCCCCGGGACAGGATCCTGCGCAAAAAGTGTCAGAATAGTATTATAAAGTTCAGAAGACCGGAGGGGCTTTTTGACAAATCCGTCAAAGCCCATTTTCTGCATCGGCTCTCCCGCCATCCGTTGAGAATTCAACAGAACAAGGGGAATTTCCGACAGGGACTGATCTGTTTTTATCTGTT
Source organism: Desulfobacteraceae bacterium (assembly GCA_003354055.1). The sequence goes on from PIVQ01000337.1 coordinate 3,027, forward strand.
TAATAAAGTGCGCTACGTCCGTTCCATCAATTCTTTTATCCATCATCACCAGGGCAAATGGATTCCCACCGGAAGATGCCTGCTTCAGGACATCCAGACCGATGGTCCCATTCTCCACGACCTTGACATTATATTGCCAGGCTGTCAGATAACGCCTGAGAATCTCTTGATTCAAGGCATTTTCTTCAACCGCCAGTATCCGCTTACCCTTAATATCCTGAGGCAGCGGGGGTATGGGCAACACGCTTGATTCTGGCTGTTTTTCAAAACAGCCGGTAAACCAGAACTCGGATCCCTCACCCGTTTGTGACCGGACACCAATATCTCCTCCCATCATCCGGGTCAGGCGTTTGGAAATAATCAATCCAAGGCCAGTGCCGCCGAACTGCCGTGTGGTGGAGGTGTCTATCTGGGAAAAGGATTTAAACAGACGGTCCAGTTTATCGTCCGGAATGCCGATCCCCGTGTCTATGATCCTGAACAGATAGGTGATGTGAGTTGGCGTTTCTTCTTCAGGGGTGACTCTGATAGTTATCTCACCGTCCCATGTAAATTTAATGGCATTGACTGCCAGATTGAGTATAACCTGTCTAAGTCGCCCCGGATCCCCCCGAACCATGGAAAAAACTGAAGGATCTATAAAACACCCGATTTCAAGTTTTTTTTCATGGGCTTTGATCCCCAGGAAACCAATAATCTCTTCCAGAATAACCTTTAGATCAAAATCCCTGGTTTCAAATTCCAGCTTACCTGCTTCAATTTTTGAGAAATCAAGGATATCGTTGAGAATCCCCATGAGCGCATTAGAGCTGATTTTAATATTTTCCGCATAGTCTTTCTGAATCTTGTCCAGATCCGAATCCAACAAAAATTCCGTCATGCCCATAATACCATTCATGGGCGTCCGGATTTCATGACTCATATTGGCCAAGAATTGACTCTTGGCCCGGTTGGCAGCCTCAGCGTCGTCTTTGGCTTTCTGAAGATCTTTTTCAACCTGGCGCCGTACCTGATTTTCTGTTTTCAGTTGGTCATTGGTCATGGAAATCTCACGGGTCCGCAAGGAAACTTTTTCTTCCAGACTGTCCTGGTATTCCCTTAACTCGGCAAAGGATTGTCTCAATCGTCCTGCCATATTGTTAAATGTTTTTGCCAGAACCGTGATTTCATCCCGGCCGCTCACAGGGGCAAGGGTTTCAAATTCTCCCCGCTGAAATGCGTTAGCTGTTCTGCCAAGCGCACGGATCGGCCGGGTAATGCTCTTTGCTAAAAAAATCGAAAGCACCAATACAAAAAGCACCACGATGATATACCCTGTGCTGTAAAGATAAAGCCTGTTCCGGGCCTCGCTCTGGGCTTCAAGAACTGCATCTTTCATTTGTATTTCATTCTGAGCCACAATTCTTTTGATACGCTGCCCGATATCATGACCAGTCTTGGAGGCCAGAAATGCCATACGCACAGCTTCTGGGTGCCCTTTGGTCTGCTGGGCATTCTGGACGCGTTCGATTTGATGGATAAACTCATCTAAAACCGGCAGGAGATCATTAAACTTAGCATCCCCCTTTCGCGTCTTTACCAGCTCATCCACCTCAATCAGCAGAGTTCTGGCTGTTCTGGCAGCTTCCAGGGCATTCGATGTGGAGGGCAGGTAATCCATAATAAAACGCAACAGATCCAGCCGGGACTGAACCACCTTGGCAGAGGCCCGGAGCAGCAGGCGGTCTGACCGGCTGTCCACTTCAATGACATGGTTTAAACTGCCAAGGGTCTGACTCTGGAAAATAGAGAGAATAAAAATACTCCCCCCCATGATGCCTGCAATAATGCCAAAGGCACAGATGATTCTGCCCCTCACCGATATTCTTCTGAACAGGCTGTTATTCATTCTGAAAATTTCCTTGGCATCATTTTTCCGCAGCTAAGACAAACCGATCTGTAAAAACTAAGTCCTGCGAAACAGCATTGTCCATAACCTTTTGACGGACCAACATATCAATCATTTTTGAAATCGTATCCTTTTTAATCCGGCCCAGAGGAAAGGAACCGGGAATAAGTTTTGCAATTTCCGCCATCATCTTTTTCTGATGGGCCTCCTGCGCCACGCCTGACCGGTCGTGCTTTAGTACGACAGCCACAGCCTCATCCTGATGATCCAGGGCATATTGCCATCCCTTAAGACTGATATTTACCATTTTCTGACACAGTTCAGGATCGGCATTCACCATAGTATTTGAGGTAAACAGCACATCCCCGGGAAATCCTAAGCCGTAATCGCCAAAATCAATCACCACCAGCTGGTCCGGTTTAATGCCCCGGGACAATACCATGTTGTACTCGTTATAGATCATGGCCGAGGCCACATCCAGGCGGTCTTCCAAAAATGGGCTCATGCTGAAGCCCTGGGAAATGACATTCACCTGATCCGGTTTAATACCTTCCAGCGCCATCAGTGCATTAAACTGGACTTCCCACCCCCCCAACCAGACACCGATTTTTTTCCCGATAAAGTCTCTGGGACCCTGAATTCCTGAGGATACCTTCGCCAGCAGTCGTAGCCCGTTATCCTGTTGGATCTGCGCAATGCCAATGGCGGGTTTGCCCTTTTGGATGGACAGGGCAAGGTCGGCCAGAAGGGTAGTTCCAAAATCCCGGGTCCCCGATGCCACAAGATCTATAGGTACAATATCAGGTCCGCCCGGATGGATCGTCAAATCAATATTTGCATCCTCGTACCACCCTTTTTCCAGGGCCAGAAAATAGCCTGCAAACTGACACTGGGTCACCCATTGCAATTGAAGAGATACCGGTCTGAGTTGCTTTTCAGATACCTCAGTTGCCTCGGGTTCAACGGCCTGATCGCATCCTGCAGCCATGAGGGACGCCAAGGCAAAAATCAGAAACAGTCCCGCAAACAGGCTCGGACCATTTATACGAAACCGCATTCCCAAAAACCGAAATTGTCTCAACATCTAAACCTCCTTGGTGATAAAGAATTCACTGGGTTCAGAAAATTATGTTGCATGGATGAGTACCTCTATTGTTTATAGAAGTACACTCAAGAATATAAGAACAGCCAAAATGTGTCAAATACAAAATCTTTAACTAAAATCAACTCCCGTTGCAGCAGATCAAATAAGGGTAATCGTATCCGGATACCGGGTCAGCGATTTTAGCCCGTCCCGGGTTACAAGACAGGTATTTTCAATTCCCACAACCCCCTTACCCGGTATGATCACCTTGGGTTCAAGGGCGATTACCATGCCCGGTTCCAGGGCGAGAGTCTGGCCTTGGGCAATAAAGGGAAATTCATCCAGCTCAATCCCCAGGCCGTGGCCGGTAAACCGTATCTTAGGCGCTGCTGCTCCCATGAACCAGTCTCCGTATCCCTTTTCCCGGGCCATGGCAACCATTGTATCATAGATATCACCGGTTACTATGCCGGGACCAGCCATGGTCTTCACTTTTTCCTGGATATCCAGCATGGCATCATGGGCCTGATAAAAAACATCACTTAATTCTCCGATGGAAAAAATTCGGGCATGGTCAGCCAGATATCCGTCCATGGCAAAAACATAATCCACAAGTATTGGCTCGTGAGGGGCAATGGGATTTAAAGACGGCCCCTGTCCCACAAAGGGATTCATCCCAACCCCTGCAGTGGGAGACGAAAGAGACCCGGGAATCGCAGCACCGGGGCCGCACATGATATGGCCGTAAAACAGATCATTGTCCCACATACGCATACGGATGGTTCCCTGGTGTCCCAGTTTCCGGGCATGGGCTTCAACAAGCCCTGCCAGTGTAACCTCGGTCATGCCCTCCTTTACCAGCTCCGGAACCACAGCTGCGACCTGGTCTGCCAATTCACAGGCCTTTTGAATACTATCAATTTCAAATTGGGATTTTACCGCCCGCTGGAGGCGGATGGGGGTAGACATATCCTTTATCTCAGAAGTTAAGAATATCGACTGAAACATCAAATAGGTATTGGCAGGCATCACATCCAGTTCCAGCCCCAGACGTTCCGGAAGTTTGTGCCCGTGCCCTGCAATGGTGTCCGGAATTTTTTTTGGACTCAGCAACGGAACAATATTTTCCAGACCGGACTCAGCCCGAGCACGATCCACGTCCTTGAATACCATGAACAAAGGCTTTCCCTGGACCGGTACATACAGCCACCCCTGCTGGGTGGTACCGGCATAGTAGAACCGGTCTGCCTTCTGGACGATTAACGCCCCGTCCATATCCTCTTTTGCAAGGATGATCTGGAGCCCCTTTATTCGCTGATTGATCTCTAAAGTTGGAATCAATTGATGACAGGAAGAGTACATGCTTGTGCCTCCTAATCCGGACATTTCATGAAAATTGAAATTTTCCGGAGTATTGTTCTTATTATCAGACGGTTATATCAAATTTTTAGCTTTTGTAATAAATACAAAGTGTCACCGGAAAATTTCAATTTCCACCTTCCAGGCGAGCCGAATTTACTTCATCTGCTTCGCTACAGGCCGCTTGCGGTAAACGATTACAGCTG
>PIVQ01000338.1 GCA_003354055.1 Desulfobacteraceae bacterium
ATTCTGGCCTATATTCTGATCAGAAAATTTACAGGGCGGTCCATTGACCATGAGTGCATTGTCACCATGGCCAAGACCCTTACCCTGTTTTTTATCCTGGCCTTTTCCTTTGAAATGCTTGAAGTTTTTTCCCATACCTATCTTAAGTCCGAATATCACTACATGGTGGAAGGATTGCTCAACGGCCCCTTGGCCTCGTCTTTCTGGCTCTGGCAGGTCAAGATCTGCTCCGTGATTCCTCTGGTTATTTTGGGAATTATGGGCCTTAAGCGGCTGGATGCATTCTTCTACAATTTCCTGGCCGCCACTACTTCGGCCATCCTGTTGCTCCAGGTGCTGATTATGCGGTGGAACGTGGTTATCGGCGGCCAGCTCATGAGCAAAAGTGTCCGTGGATATACCGAGTTTCATCCGGAGTGGCTTGGCAAAGAGGGTATTATCTCCGTGATCGTGGTAATGGCCATCCCCTTTCTCATCCTCTGGGGACTAAGCAAGATCTTTCCCTTTTGGGCAGGTGAGAATGAGACCTGATTTATTAAACAAAGAAAAAAGTAATTCATAAAAAGATAAAAGTGTTGAAAGGAGGTGGTGCAGGACGGAAGGCTTGAATCAGTCGGTACATGGCAAGGTCCGGCTGTCGTTAATTTAAACTTATTGGAGGGTTTGAATATGACTGTTCTAAGGTCATTTGTGGTAATGATTATTTTTGGACTGTTGACCGCAGGCACGGCACTGGCTATGACCCAGGCCTCCTTTGACGTCAAAGACCCCAAAAATCAGGAAATGAACAAAAAATGCATCACCTGCCATTTAAAAGAAAATAAATCTCTGGTTCTGCAGTGGGAGAATTCCGCCCATGCAGCTGCCAAGGAAGGACAGGTCGGCTGTTTTACCTGTCATGCGGCAGAAAAAGGTGATGAAATGGGATACCAGCATGAAGGCGCCTTTATCAAGGCTATCCTTTCTCCCACGGATTGTGCAAAATGTCATGAGCCCGAGGCTAAGGAAATGGCGATTTCTCACCATGCCACAGCCGGTGAAATCATGGCATCCCTGGACAATATGCTGGCGGAAGTTGTCGGCGGCATGCCCACAAACAAAGCGAACATGGCCAGCGGTTGCTGGCAGTGTCACGGATCCGTTGTTGCGGCAAAAAAGGATAAGGACGGTAATATGTTACGGTCCAAGACCGATGCGCCTCAGATGGATTACAATACCTGGCCCAACTCCGGTATCGGCCGGATCAACCCCGACGGCACCAAAGGTGTTTGTAATGCCTGTCATTCCAAACATGATTTTTCCGCATCCAGGGCACGTCAGCCTGAAAACTGCGGCAAATGCCATCTCGGTCCGGACCATCCCCAGAAAGAGATCTATGAAGAATCCAAACACGGTATTGCCTTTTTTACCGCTGAAAAGGGCAACCAAGCCAACGGTATGAATATCTACAAAGACGGTGCCTGGGTACTGGGTGACGACTATCATACCGCACCCACATGCTCCACCTGTCATATGGGCTCTTTTATCAAGCTTAACGGTTCCGTGGCCAAAAACAGCCATAATGTTGGCGACAGGCTTTCCTGGAACCTGCGGGCACCTGTTTCATCCAAGCTGAACCGGGTAACCTTTACCGACGGTACAGTAACCGATATTACCGGTGACCAACCTCCCCGCGCCGGACAGAAGGCCAAGAAAAAATCTTATGTCCGTGACGGAGACAAGCTGAAAAAGGTCATTGAAGAAAAGACCATCGCAAGTGTTGTTTCCTGGAAACAGCGCCGTGAATCCATGCAGGAAGTTTGTAAATCCTGCCATGGTATCAATCAGGTCAGAGATTTTTACAGCCAGCTCGACGACCTTGTCAATCTTTACAACGACAAGTTTGCAAAACCCGGGTTGAAAATTGTTAAAATGCTTAAAAAAGACGGTATCTGGAAGAATTCCGGATTCCAGCACAAGATCGGTTATACCTGGTTTGAAATCTGGCATCATGAAGGCCGGAGAGCCAGAATGGCCGCTGCCATGTTTGCACCGGATTATACCCATTGGCACGGCATGTATGAGATTTCCAGAAATTTCTATCAGGAATTTCTCCCCGAGGTCCAGGAACTGGCCGATCATGCAGGTAAAGGTGAAAAATACCGTAAACACATAAAAGCGCTTCTGGCAAAGCCTGAACATCTCTGGATCAAAACAGGCGGTTCTGCTGAAACCATGAAGCTTATTGAAGAAGAGAACAAGCTGCGCTATAACCAATAATGTGGCTGAAAGTGTGATAAGATTATTTAATAATTAACACGTAAGTCAGGCAGGACGGGTCTGCGCGAAGACCTGCCCTGCCTGACTTTTTGAGGTATTATGACAAAAAAGATTTGCCTGTTCTGGTTGTCCCTGAGTCTGATGTTCACTGCCCTGCCGGCTTTTGGCGGTGAGCTTGAAGATCTCTTTTCCACCATTGAGTCCCTTAAGATAGAACGCGGCGGTTATATACTCTGTGCCAAGCTCACAGAAGAACAGAAGGCCTTTGCCCAGAAGAATCTTCAGGAGGCCAAGTCTGACAAAGTATATAAGTTCCGGGATAAAGATCTGAACGTTGTTGCTGATCGTGCCACCGACCGAATTCTGGTTATATTTGAACAGTTTGAAGGCATTGACCAAGCAGGAATCCAGAATCTTGTGGGAGAACTGTTTATGGCTTATGAAGAACCCACGGGATCTGCCCACGACAAAGTGATATACTGGTTCTGGGGAAAAAAGAGTAAGTTCACGGCAGATCAAGTTGACGTGGCCAAGGAAAAGAAGAAAAAATTGACTATTCTGGCCAAGGTGATGCTAAATTCTGAGATTAAGATTATAGATAAAACCCAGACCGAAGCCAAGGGCGATGCCTATTATATCATCAGCTCAGATCCCCTGCTGAAGTTCTTTCAGGACAGCTGAGCCGGGTTATCCATGGCGATTCTCAAAATTATATTCCTATTCAAGAACCTCCAGCACCACGGGTTGAACCAGCAAATAACGCTACCGGTGCAGTCTTGAATCGCTTTGTTGTTATGCTGCACTGCTGGTCATAACGGAACATATTTTTGTTATTTGCTATAAATCCTGAACCCTGTATTCCTTTTGGAAATTCAGGGTTTATTTTTTAGGGGTAAAGCCTTTTTGGGAATTGTCCGTGCATTCTTGTGTTTAAGCTTTTTTGGCTCGGTTCCTTTTTTAAACGCCAAAACAATTCCTTTCTCATACCACCCTTCCCCCAAATAGTTTCCGTCCTGAGTGACGCTCCCAAAGAGGATATCTTCAGGTATTTTAAACTCCTGCATCCTGTAGTATTTTTTTACAGCCTTATGATAGTCCACCCAAATGGGGGCGGCGGCCTTTGAACCGGTTCCAATCCTCCCCATGGAACTTGCGTCATCAAAACCCACGAAAACACCTGTTAAGAGATAAGGGGTAAATCCAATAAACCAAGCATCGCGCATGTTGTTACTGGTGCCGGTTTTTCCGGCCACTGGATGGTTAAGTGCCTTGGCACGCCATCCGGTGCCGTTTTCAACGCTTTGTTTCAGCAAATGGGTGATGATATAAGCGTTTTGGGGAGACATGGCCAGCGCAACCCTGGAGGAATTGTGAAATATCAATTTAAAGTCCCGGTCATAAACGGATAAAATCAATTTGGGCTCAATTTGGGTGCCGCCCCTGGGAAAAGTTGAATAGGCCTGAACTAATTCCATCAGACTTGTTTCTCCGGCCCCCAAACTTACCGATGGGACATGGGGTAGACCGGATTTCATGCCCATTCGGCGGGCCTGTTCAATGACTTTTGAAATGCCGATCTTGTGGGCCACTCGGGCCGTCACCACATTTACTGATTGGGTCATGGCGGTGCGTAAGAGGGTTGGACCACGGTATTTTTCAGAAAAATTTTTAGGTTGCCATAATTTTTTAGATGTTGGAAGGGGGATGGAAAAAGGTGCATCCATGATCATGGATGCAGCAGTGTAGCCTTGCGTCAAAGCAGTTGAAAAAACCACCGGCTTAAAGAGTGATCCTGGTTGGCGCCGAGCCTGGGTGGCACGGTTAAATTGGCTGTACTTATAATCGTAGCCGCCCACCAGGGCTTTCACTTCTCCGGTTTGAGGATCCATGGAAAAAAGAGCCCCCTGTACCTTGGGCCGAGGAGCCAGTTCCAGCATGAGTTTTGCTGGAGAAATTTCCAAAACCCGTGCATAAATAACATCTCCGGGCATCAGTAATCCCATAAGACCAGACTTTGTAGCAGCTTTATTGTCGTGGGGAAAGGGAAAGGCTGGATTACGCCGCCATCTGCCGGTAAATTGGTTAATGGTACCGTTATATTTCCCTACCTTTACCTTAGCTTTTTGTGCATCGCATTCAACAACCAAAGCCTTTACCCATTCTTGTTTTTGAAAATGATAAATTGATTTTTTATTAGGCTGGGTTTCGATGAACTGATCAATTTTAGCCGGGTTGACCCGGGTTTCTGGAAGGACGTTTTCCCAGTCCAAAGTTAATTGTTCCAATCCCCGGGAAAGCGCTTTTTGAGCTGCTTGCTGGTGGACCTGATCAAAGGCTGTATATATATGGAGGCCGCCTTCATAAAGTGCTTTCGTTCCGTAGTACGGTAATACAATACCTCTGGAATTCATTTTTTGCCGGCTCAAATGGTTCAATAACAAGCGTCGAACCTCGGCCAAATAGTAAGGCCCCAATTTCCAGGACGGGTCATGCATGCGTTGATAGTTCAACGGAGCGATCAGCGCTTCTTGGTACTGGGCCGTACTGATGAAATTTTCAGCCAACATGCGATCCAGCACATAGCGTTGCCGTCTTTTGGCTTTAGTTGGTGCGTGATAGGGATTTAATTGGGAGGGTGCTTTCGGCAGCCCTGCCAATAAGGCCGCTTCAGCTAATGAAAGAGACTGGGCATGCTTATTAAAATAGGTTCGGGCGGCAACTTCCACGCCATAAGCACCGGCACCTAAATAAATTTCATTGAGATAGATGGTTAGAATCTGTTCTTTTGTCAGGTGTTTTTCCAGGTGATAGGCTAAAAACGCCTCTTTAAATTTTCGCAGATAGCTTCTATTGCTTGAGAGCAACAGTCCTTTTATCACCTGTTGTGTGATGGTGGAACCACCCTGGCGCCATTCAGCTGTTTTAAGGTTGTTTGTAAAGGCTCTGAAAACGGCATGTGGATCCACACCGTCGTGCTTGTAAAAAAAACTATCTTCAGCAGCGATAAACGCCTCTTTTAAATAGTTTGGCAGGGTTTCGAGGGTGATAAAAAAACGATTTTGGCGATAGAAATATGCCAAGACACTACCGTCTTTGGCATAAACAGTAGTCGTCAGAGGCGGCCTATAATCAGTCAATAGTTCAAAAAAATAGTCGGTGTAAGGGTAGTGGGGCGGATGCGAATCAACAGCATGCAGCAATCCCTGTGGTATTATTAACAGGCAGTAAGCACAAAGCCAAATGATGAGAATTCGTTTACGCATTTGTAAAGCTATAATGTATCATTTCCAGAAGTTCGGATACCCTGTGTGCATTAATAATCTGGGAAAAACTCACCGGTTGGCGCAGATGCATTTTGAAAGTGAGTTGACCGGGATTTTCTAAAAAGTTTTGTAAAACGGCCAGTGATTGTACATGAACCTGATTGTTTTGTTTTTTTGCCGTTTCAATATCCTGGTTAATGGCCTCAGCCATAAAATGATTGAATTCACGATTTTTTTCCAGGTCAAACTCCATAAGTTGCTTTAGCAAAGCATAATCCTGATATTGTATATCGACAGTTTGGATTAACAATGGTTCAAATTGAAAATTACAAATTTTGCCTGGATAAAAATTATCCAAAACCAGCTTGAGTTGCAACTGCCCCCAATTTTTATCGCTTAATTCCAGTTTTTTAATGTTAAGGCTGTGCAAGTCAGGATCGTAAAAGACTTCCAAATGCATAGAGGCCTTTATTTTGTGAAGATCGAAATGAGAAATTTTGTTCATTTTATCTGTCGTATGCCCCGGAATTTCAAGGAAATGAATACCTTTCATGCGAATTGTCGTATAATCGAGCCTTAAAGGGAATTTGATGGAGGGCGACAAGATGATCTGTTCAATTCCAAGTTGATGTCCCCGGGAAACGTTGATTTTTGCATGGTGCAAAACGATATCCTGGTGAAAAAATCTGATTTGAACAGCACTCCAAGAAATATTAGCCGCAGAAGAGACCTTCACCGCCTCTGTTTTAAGACGGTTCTCAATATGTACGGTTAAATAAAATTCCATGGCTGAGGTAATCCCAAAAGTCAAAATAATGACAATCAGCCACAGATTTATTGTGATTAAGATTCGGCGCATATTCCGGTAAATACTAAATAAAAAGAGAAATTTGATTTTGAATACATTTTTTATATATCATTCCGCCCGGAATCAGTCAAATGTGCTTCCCACGATGTGGTCCTTTTTAAAAGATCACTGAAGGGCATGATTATATATCTTGATGATTTTGGGAAATAGGCTTGCAATAAAACTAAAAGTAAGCGTAATCTCCAATAAAAGTTTATGTTTGTTCGGGAGGTACTTTTCGACACTGTAGTCGGCGGTCCCTGAACTCAACCGTTAATTATCATGGCACCTTTTAAAATTGTTTACCCACCCCTTCACTTTGAATAAGAGTCTATTATGAATGTTAAAAATATCTGGGCGATTGTTAAAAATAGATACAGGCTTTCTGCAAAAATCCAAATGAATTTTGAACTAAGTATGCCAAAGTATCTAATGGGTAAATGCAGGTTTACTACCAATAATGCCTATCAAATTAGAATGCAAAAAGTATCTCTTGCCATGGGAGGGGTCGTTTTTTCGGACACAATACCACTCAGTTGGTTTACTTCCTCTGTATTAATACCCTGGGCAAATGTGCTGAAAATTGCTGTCTCAGATACAACACCTGATGGTATTTTAGACAAGCCGTTGACATCTATATTAAGTAAACAAACCTCTGGTTTTGAGTACTGCAAACTGCAACTCAATGATCCACAGGAAATGACAATTGATTTACCATGGTCAAAAGAGTTTACAGATTACGTACAAAGGAACAAACTATTTGATATTTAAAACCTTCGTTTCAGCGGACCACTTTGGGGCTATGAGGATCTGGAACCTTAAACAAAAACTGAAAGACAGCGATGCCTGATAAAGTATATCAGGTTATCGAATAAGCAGGAGATTTAAAGTGAAGATAGTTTATGTCAATAAAAAACATCAGTGTCGAATGGTAACTCTTGATGAAGCCGACAACCATTTCTGGGTAAAGCCAAACTTAAGAGAACGACTCATTGAGAAGAGAATGGTTGGTTTTGATTTAGATCAGCTTGAATCGATAAAAGAAATGCCGACTATTGCTGAAAAAATTTCTTCAGATCTTCCCCTGGTTTATCTGGTAATGATTTTTAAAGATAAAAGACAGGTGGCGGTCGGAGTAGATGAAAAAGGTCTATACGCCATTACTGCTGCGTTAAAAACAGC
>PIVQ01001128.1 GCA_003354055.1 Desulfobacteraceae bacterium
CGCATGGTTAAAAGTATTAAAGGGTATCCCATTCTCAAAGGGTTGAGAGGGGAGGCACCTTCGGATATCGAAGCCATAGAAAAAAATATTGTGTCTCTGAAGGCCATGGTTGATGATCTCCCCATGATTGAGGAGTTGGATATCAACCCCTTGTTTGTTCATGAGGAAGGCCAGGGAACCACAGTTGCAGATATTATCATTCGGCTGGAAATAAAAGAGCAATAATAGAAGAAACCTTTTGGGAGGAGTAAAAATATGCCGCAAGGAAACGGGTTTGTAATGAAAAACGGAGAGAAAAAGAGTGCTCCATCGGGGAAGGTCATGCCGAAGATTGATTTTTCAAGTTTTATCCTGTCTCTGTATTCATCCGGGCTTGTCCAGCTGGGAAAAGTGGAAGATCCGTCCACGGGTAAGAAGGTTGTCAATCTGGATTTGGCTCAACACAGTATAGATATGATTGCCATGCTCCAGGAAAAAACTACGGGTAATCTGACCGAGGACGAAGACAATCTGATGAAGGCATTGCTCAGCGAGCTCCGTATGGTCTATGTTGAGGCAAAGGGTTGATGACGGAGATTCTTTCTCCTGCCAAGATTAATCTTTTTCTTTACGTCACCGGTAGGCGACCGGACGGGTACCATGAGTTGTATTCCCTCATGGCTCCCATTGATCTGTGTGACCGGATACTCATTGAATTTCAGGGGCGGGGGGTAAGTGTGGTCTGCAATCATCCCCAGGTGCCTGAAAACAAAACCAATCTGGTCTGCCGGGCGGCCTCTTTTTTTTTAGCAGCCTGCGAGGAAAAGAATAAACCCAAACCCTTTGACGGGTTAAAAATTAGTCTTGAAAAGAATATTCCGGTTGGCGGAGGGCTTGGCGGTGGCAGTTCCAACGCGGCTATGGTACTTCTGGCGCTGAATCAAAAGGCCGGGCAGCCCTTTTCCCTGCAGGAACTTAAAGATTTAGGGGTACGTCTTGGTGCGGATGTGCCGTTTTTCATCGGAGGCAGTGCTGCCTTTGTGACCGGTGTTGGGGAGCATCTTGCGCTCTGTCATGATCTGCCTGATTACTGGCTGGTTCTTTGCAATCCGGGTGTGGCTGCATCCACGGTGAAAGTTTTTAAAAAATTGGAATTTGGATTGACATTTGAACCAGATTATACTAAGAATACTGGTTCGAATCTGCTGCCAATTGGGCAGGAGCTTTACGGAAGGGAAGAATTGCACAACGATCTTGAGGGTCCGGCCTGCAGATTATACCCTGAAATAGGCTCAACCAAGGAAGAGATGGAGTTGTTGCTGCAAAGAAATGTGTATATGTCTGGAAGCGGCTCATCTCTTTTTGCTCTTTATTCGGATCATGGGCAGGCAAAGGCCGGGTTTAACCGGTTGTCTGGCGCATGGATCGGAGGCAAACGGCAGGTGTTTTTGTCCAGAACCGGGCAAATTATGCGTTGAGTTTAATGTACTGGGGCGTCGTCAAGTGGTAAGACACAGGGTTTTGATCCCTGCATTCAGAGGTTCGAGTCCTCTCGCCCCAGCCAAACTTAATATAAAAGAAAAAAGAGATTTACCTATGAATGGCTTGTCAATTTTTGCAGGGAATTCCAATTCCGTACTAGCAGATAGGATATCGGATTATCTTGCAAAACCATTGGGAAGATTGAAGGTCAACCGTTTTAGTGATGGGGAAACCCAGGTTGAAATTCATGAAAACGTCCGGAAAAAAGAAATTTATGTGATTCAGTCTACATGCAAGCCAGTCAATGACAACTTGGTTGAGCTTCTCCTGTTGATTGATGCCTTTAAACGGTCATCCGCCAGCCGGGTTACGGCTGTAATACCGTACTTCGGATA
>PIVQ01001129.1 GCA_003354055.1 Desulfobacteraceae bacterium
CTTCGATCACTGCCTGGGTATCGTAATTTCCATTAAATAAATCTTTGGGCATAAGGGTAAAACAGGCACGTGCCTGATCTTTGGTCCTGAAGGCAGGTAAGAATTTCTCGTTGGTTTCAGGATCCCTGAAACCTACAAATTGTTCAGTTGGTGTGCCGGGATCCTGGGTAATGATATAGTACCAGTTCTCCTGGGTCTCTTCATTGGTATCAGATGTCTGCATATTCACAATTTCGGTTTCCTTGAATAAAGTAAAATCATATCCAAATATAAGGCAATATCACATAAAATAAAGGGTAACAGTTAATTTTTGAGATTCGATATGATTCTCAAAAGAAATAGTTATGAGAATAGCTTATAGAGGCAATAAAAGAAAAGGCCCCTGATCCGGTGATACCGGTTCAGGGGCCCCTAAAAACTTACCTAAAGCAAAAACAGCAAAAACTCTTAGATTTCAAGCCATGAGTCAGAGTACAGGGTTTCACCCATAATGACTTTGTAGGTCTTGGCATAATCAAGAAGTTCTGCGTCAAGGCTGCCCATATCAGGCTCTGTACCATCCATCATTCCGTAGATCATGTCAACAATGTCTGAACGTTCGCCCTTTGCAATGGCAGTCAGTTTTTTGTCAAGGGGATCTGAAATAACAGATGCCATGCCGTATTTTTCCAGCATAACCATGTAAGTTCGGTTCAGGATACCGCGCAGGTGTTCCGGAGGTCCATTGGAAATATTGGACAGACCGCAGGTAGACTTGGCACCCGGTGCCATGTCTTCCAGCATCATCTGGAAGTTGAGCAGGCTCATGCACTGCTGCTGCTGAATGTTAACCGGAGTAACAATACCGTCTACCCAGATTTTCTCATTGGGGATACCGGCTTCGTTGGCATAGTAAAGAAGTTCAACCGCCAGGGCCGCTCTTTCGTTTTCGTCTCTGGGCAGTCCGTCAGGTCCCCACATCAGGGCAACAAAATCCGCCTCATACTTGGCTGCCATGGGAACCATGGACTCATAGCGTTCGGTACGGGCCATGATGGAGTTGACAATATGGGGTTTGTCAGCCGGTTTGCAGACCTTAAGACCTGCTTCAATGGCATCAACATTGGAAGAGTCAAGAAGAAGGGGCATTCCCGGAACTGCTTCCTGAACCACATTAACAACCCAAGGCATCAGCTCTGTGCCGAATTTTTTGGCTGGTCCCAGGTTGATATCAATATAGTCCATACCCAGTTCTTTCTGTCTGAGAACTTCTTCCTGAATAGGTACGGGGTTACGTTTGGCAGGATCTGCTTCTTTAAATTCCTTCCCAATCACCGTGGAAATGACATTCAGGCTTTCACCAAAAAGAATCATACGCTTATTCCTTTTACTTTTAAATTATGAATCGTAAAGGGGCAGGATTATCCTGCCCCTTTTGTCTTTATTTGGTCTTGAGGAATGCGGGCAAATGAGCCGCCTCTCTCGGTCCGACTGTAACGGTCCAGCCGGGTAGTTCTTCTTCAACATCACCTGCGATGGCAGCTGCGTAACCTGGGATAATGACTTCGGTATGTTTTACCTTGTCCATGATACCACTCTTTTTCACAAACATACCCACATCATCACCGCCGAATTTACCGGCAGCCCAGGCCGTCAGAACGGACAGACCTTCGGCATCCTTGATCAGCAGCCAGCAAGGCACTTTAGACGCTTCGCATTCACCGGCAACGATGAAGTAGGTCAGGGCAAAGTTGGTCGTGACCAGAACAGGTGAGTTTTCATCGGGGCTGTTGATCTCAAAGATACCCTCGGTCACGGTCATGGGACGCTGGGGATCTGTATAGATATTGAGTCTTTCAAGCAGCAGCGGGAACAG
>PIVQ01000339.1 GCA_003354055.1 Desulfobacteraceae bacterium
TCGCCTGCAAGGTCCACCATCCCTTCGAGGATGATTTTTTGAAGAAATAACTCTTCAAGGGTCTGTTCACGGATGTTGGACATAAAGGGAAGAAGGATAAAATTGGCAAGGATGATTCCGTAGAGTGTTGACGTTAACGCAATGGGAATGGTTTGGAGGATGACTGAAGAATCACCGATACCTGCCAGCATGCCGATAAGACCGACCACGCTTCCGACAATTCCGAAAGAGGGGGCCACATCAGCCATGGTTTGCAGCACCCGGATGGTCTGCTCCCTTCGTTTTCTGAAAAAAAACATTTCAGCCTGGAGATACCCCCGGATTTCTTCCGAAGAATAACCGTCCACAATATATCCCAGAGCCTGGCGAAAAAAACTGATCCGGATTTCATTTTCAGCCTCCTGAAACGCTTTAACTCCCCTTACCTTTTTTTTAAATGACAGGTCCATGATCATCTCAACTATTTGGACCGGTTTGAGGGCAGGTTTTGAATAGGCGCGTTGGAGAACCCTGACCAAGATCACAAGCCGGTCCATGCGGTAGCTCAGCACGGTTGCCCCCAGCGTGCCTCCGATGACAATGAGCAGCCCTGAAAGGTTAACATAAAGTGCCAGATTTCCGTTGATGAAAAATCCCGAACAAAAAACAATCAAACAGAATACCAGGCCGATGAAATTTGCTACCCTAAGATCCATTGTTATTCATCCCCCAGGACCTGTGGCGCGGTCTGCTTTTTCATAAGTATAATTTCAACCCTGCGGTTTAATGACCGGTTGGTCCAGGTATCGTTTGGGCGGACTGGCTGGTAAAAGGCATGGGCGGTGAGAACAAACCTGTCAGCCATGACGCCGCATGATTCAATCATAAACCTGGCCACCCGGCATGCCCGGGCTGCAGACAATTCCCAATTGGTGGGATAAAGGGCCGAATGAATCGGCGTGATATCCGTATGGCCTGCAACATTTATGGCAAGGTTGTTTTGATTCAGGATATCTGCTATCTGGCGCAGACGGTGCATGGCCCTGGCCTTGATCTCAGCCTTTCCGATGTCAAACATAAGGTCTGATGCAATGGAGATCCTTATGGCTTTATCCTTTACAAAATCCACATTTGTGAAGGAGCTGACAAATTCGTCTTCCAATGCGCTCAGGGTATGGTCAAAGACCTGAGACGGCATTTTTTCCGCCTCTTTGCCCTGCCCCTGATTGTTATCCTGTTCCACTATCTGAGACTGGGTGTCTCCCGGGGTTAAGTCAAATTCCCGGTGACCGGCCTGGTAGATGTACATTACGGCAAAAAGAATAAACATGGTCATCATCAGATCTG
Source organism: Desulfobacteraceae bacterium (assembly GCA_003354055.1). The sequence continues at coordinate 1,327 of PIVQ01000339.1, forward strand.
ACCATGCGATTGCCCATCTATTCTGTCCGGAAACCTGGAGGTCCAGGATCAGGGGATCGTCAAAAGGGTCGTTGGTACCATTCAGGTCGTCATAATAATTTTTCATACGCGTCTTTCCAACCTTTGCATCATGAAGGTCGCAGGGGCTGTTGAGCCGCCCTGTTCTTCAGCACAACAATTTCCGGGTCATGAAATTGCCTGTAAGCCCGCACCACATTTTTTTAGGGAAATGTCCAAAAGACTAGAATGGAATGGGGTGGTTTGTCAACAAAAGAGTTTAAAGATTTTTAACGGGGGGATAAACAATTGGGAAAAATGTGATGTGAGAGTCCATCTTTAACGCTATTTATTAATTGTTGGAAAGAGAATAATTAATTGTTGGATATTGTTAATTATTCTCTTTACTAAGCCCAACCCGCATATTACAATTTCAAATCAGCGTAAGGATGCCCGGTGCGAATACTATTTTCGCACAAAAAATAGTATCAACAAACAAAAGAAGACGTTTGTCGAACCTTAAAGGTGTTACCAAATGGGACTCAGGGAAAAGACGTTAATAACTATTTGCACGACACTTATCCTAATGGTTTTAATCATATATTCCATCACCAGCGTGATCCTGCTTGGTGGTTATGCAAAACTTGAAAAGCAAAATATCCTTCAGAGCGCAGGCCAGGCAATGAAGGTGATTGATGATGAATTGGTTCAACTAAAAAGCGTTGTCGGTGACTGGGCTCCCTGGAATGATACGTACCGATTTGTTCAAAACACGAATCAAGAATATATTGACGATAATCTCATGGATTCCTCAGTGATCAATTTGTATGTCAATTTCTTATTATTTATAAATAATGCCGGGGAAATTGTATATTGTAATTATGTTAACCTGGAAACCGGCCAGGGAGATGAATGCCCAGAATCGATTAAAAGCTACCTTTCCTCAGAAGGGTCTTTTCTTTTGCGAAGTGAAAGTGAAAAAGAAACCTTGACTGGCCTGGCAATATTGCCTGAGGATCCTGTCCTCCTTGCATCGGCCCCAATTATTACAAGTCAATTCAAAGGACCTGTAATGGGGACACTGATTGCCGGAAGGTATTTAAATACCTCCGAAATTAAAAGATTGGCCTCCAAAGTAAATCTTTCTATCGCACTTGAACGAATGGACAGTCAGTCACTTTCAGATGGATTTAAGAGGGCAAAGCTATCCTTATCTCCGGAGAAAAAAGTTGCCATTATGGAGTTCAATGACAATACCATCGGGGCATATTCATTACTGACGGATTTACACGGCAAACCCATACTCATGCTTGGGATAAAAAAAGAGCGCATAATTTTTGCCCAGGGTAAGACCAATATGCGTTATCTTGTTTTTTCATTACTTATAACCGGTTTAGTCTTCATTATTGCCACTTTGATTTTCCTTGAAGTAACCGTATTATCAAGGATGGTTCGATTAAACAGGGAAGTTAAAGATATTGGAAGTACGGGAAACCTGTTTGCCAAAACAACAATTACCGGGAGAGACGAATTAGCCGCTCTCGCAACTGAAATAAATCTAATGATAGAATCTGTCAGGATAAGCACAGAACGGGATCGTGCGATCCTTGAATCAATTGAAGATGCTTATTTTGAACTGGATTTAGCAGGAAATCTAACATTTTTCAATGATTCCTTATCCCGGCTTTTCAGACATGGAAAACAAGATCTCAGACAGGTGAACTACCGTCAACTGCTGGATGAAACGTCTGCTAAGAAAGCATTTAAAACATTTGAACACTTGTATAAAACAGGTAACCCGATAAAGTCTATGGAGACAGAATTTAAACTTGAAAACGATCAAAAAATATACCTGGAATCAACCGTCTCTCTCATTAAGGATAATACGGGAAAAACAATCGGGTTTCGCGGCATCTCAAGAGATGTTACTGAACAAAAAGAATCATCCAGAAAACTTGTCCATATGGTCTACCATGACTCATTAACCGGGCTTTTGAACAGGAAAGCATTTCAGGAAAACCTTGAAAAGGAACTATCCTATGCCGAACGATACAAACAGCAAAGAGTCGTGTTGTATATCGACCTCGACAAATTTAAAAAAGTAAACGATACATACGGACATGATGCCGGAGATCGTTTTCTGAAAGAATTTGCCACTCGGGCCAAAAAGACTCTCCGGCAGACTGATATGATTTACCGCCTTGGGGGTGATGAGTTTGCCGTAGTTTTAACAAATCCCCAGGACCCAACTCCTGAAATAGTCGCGCAACGAGTTATTGACGTTATGGCTGAACCATTTATTATAAAGTCAAAAACAATTGATTTTGTGACGCCAAGTATTGGAATCAGCTTTTACCCTTTGAACGGAACCGATGTTGAAACTCTCTTGCAGTGCGCAGACAAGGCAATGTACGAAGCCAAGAAGGAAAGGAATCGCTATTTTATATTTCAAAACAGCTGATTTACAGAGTTTTTCTTATGGTTTCCCCCTGGATTTGGGCCACCAGGTTTCAAACAAAGAAATATTTTTAGAAACCATGACCGATCCTCCTATTGGATTTCGTTGGATAGATTAGGAATCGTTACAAAATAACTTGATCTAAGGCGTGGGGTCAAATTAAAATCTTCCAGTACACAATCACTCAACCTATATGGATAGCTGTGATCGGAAACACCACGCCAATTACCTGGGAGGTTTATTTTTGACACTCTGCCTAAATACCCTGAAGGGCAGAAACTTATTTCCAAAACCCCTTAAAAGACTGGGTATTTTTACAAAAGACCCTAAATGGGTATTTTGAAAACAAAAGATCAAGTAATTTTGGAGCCGATCCTTAGTAGTTTGGGTCACCGCCATAGTTTGGATCACCGCCATGGTTTGGATCACCATCAGGGTTTGGATCACCGCCAAAGTTTGGGTCACCGCCATAGTTGGGGGTGTAGCCGCCCCCACCCACCACGGCATCTAACTCTTCAAGTGACATCTCATTAGACGGCTCAGGTGGAAAAATCAAATCAATTAAATTATCCGTATTTTCAGCTATACGAACTTCGACCCCCTCCGGGACGATTAAATCATTCTCCTTAAAAACTGTCATGGGATCTGCCAAAAGTTTTGCTTTAAACTCATCGTCACTCCATGCCTTTGCAACCAGTTTATCGCAGGCTTTCTGAAATTCCTTTGGGTCCATGCTCTATCTCCATTTTTAACGTAAAATCACGACCTCATCTGGTGGGTTCTTCGACGATTACACTATCTGCACGATGATAAATTGTCAATTCGCATATTTGATGGACAGGAATTCTCAATATGGTGAGGTGCCCAAAAGCGAGAGCGGCGAGAACCGCTCGATCAGCGAGAGCAGCAGGTGGAGAACCTTCGGTTGGCCTTTTTTTTTATAGTAAGTGCTGCCGGGTAAAAAAAATGGTGCGCGAAGCGCCACAATAACTGTTCTCGCGGCTCTCGCTGTTCCAGCTGTTCTCGCTATTTCACCTAAACATCCAAATTGAGAATTGCTGTTGATAGACAGGGCAATCGCATGTAAACCCGGCACGTTTTTATTCTTAAAATTTTGGTTTAAAACCGAAAAGACATTTTTCGCAATTCCTTTACTCTTTCAATAAGCTCCTTCGCTCTTTTATATTTTATTGTGTCATTATCTTCCATTACCCCTATTATATGCCAAGCAATCATGCAATGTGCTCCCCATTGTATGTAGGCGGGCAGCATTTTTTTCTCGGTTTCGTTTAGTTTGTAATATTTTTGATATTCATTAAGAAAAACATACAGAAGCTCTTCTGATAATTTATTATTGATATAACAAAATCCGTGGATTGCCGTCCCAAGTTCATGCAATAAGTTTTCAACACAGATTATCTCAAAGTCTAAGACAGCAAGCAATTTATCACCCTTAAACATTGTGTTGTCAGGAAATAAGTCACCATGTACTAAACCCTTAGGAAGCTCTACAGACAAGGGCTCTTCCAGATAGTCTGTTTGCTCTATGAAATACTCGAAGATATCAGGTTTGGGATAAGCAGCATCAGGAAATTTTTGGATAACAGCTTTACAATAGTTAATATCTACCCAGTTTTGCTGGGAAAAAGATGTCGGAACTTCCAACAAATTCAAAGCGGCCGCAGCCTTGGCAATCTGTTTTGTTGTTTCTATATTCACCTCGGGGTGATGTCCGTCTATAAATTCGTATATCACAACATAATTGTTGCCAAGCATATTAATAAATTCATTTTCTCTGTCTGCAATAGGATATGCTGCGGGTATGTCTTTATCCTTTAGATATTGCAAAATTTTTATTTCAGAGGCGATATTTTCAAGTTTATTGTATAGATGGATTTTCAGCAGGTAATCTCTTTTATCTGCACTGACTTTATAATTTATATTGGTATACCCCCCAACCGTAGGAGATATATTTGTGATTTTCCCACTATTGTATTTATCCATCAACAGCTGAATATCACGCATTGCGTTTGTTTTATTATTAAAATATTCCATCGGTATGGAATACATAGCGATCTTAGGGAAATCAACAGATATCTCATAATTAAAACCAAAATTCAAAACTCAAATGATAATTCGGGTCCTGTTGAAAACCCATAGCCAACATCACACCAGAGGAAGGCTCCTTGACTACCGGACAGCCAGACTCTGTATTTGCTTTTCCTGTTGCTTTTTCTTACCGGTGATGTTTAGCTCAGTTTAGGAATCGTTACAAAACAACTTGATCTAATCAGTTCGCGGGAGGCAAAACTTGGACAATCAAATTAAAAAACTCGACGGGCATTATATTGTCTGTGGCTATGGCAGAATAGGCCGGCTGGTGACACAGTACCTGGTCCAGAAGTACATCAATGTGGTGGTCATAGAAAAGGACAGTAAGCATGAAGCCCATCTGGATGAAGATGGCGTCCTTTACCTGATCGGAGAGGCGGCTGATGAAAATGTGCTGATCCGGGCCGGTATAAAGAGCGCTTCCGGCATCATTGCAGGCGTAGGAACAGATGATGAGAATGTTTTGCTTGTTCAGTTAGCCAGGCAGTTGAATCCTGATATTTTTGTTGTGGCCCGTGCATCCCGGGATTCATCCAAGAAAACTCTTGAAGAAGCAGGTGCCCACAAGGTGATATCACCCTTTGATATCGGTGCCCGGCGCATGGCCCACGCGATTTTACGCCCTACGGTCATCAAATTCCTTGAAACCGCGTTTAATGATGAATCAACCGAATTTCAGTTCGAGGAAATCCGTATCGGGCAGGGAGCAAAACTCGCCAATGTAAGCCTGATGGATTCCGGAATCCGGCAAAAGATGAATCTGATTGTCATTGCCATACAGGATAAAAAAGGGGAAATGATGTTTAACCCTAAAGCAGATACAAAATTTGTCATCGGGGATACTATTGTAGTCATGGGAAGTGCAAAGAGCATTAAACAGCTTGAAAGCCTGATGCGGGGATAAGGCGCAATGCTTTTTATTTCAGCCATTTCTTATTCACCGTATCAACAAACCCCTCATCAGACAACTCATCATAAACCGTTGCCCACTGTTGGACAATTGCATCGTCGGTCTTCTTGGAGAATGCCATGTACAGCTCGGCTTTTTTAAAGGTATGGACGATCTTAAACTTATCCCATGATATCAGAGATTTGTCGCAGCAGTCTTTAAAAGAGAGCTTTGAAGTGGCAACGAGATCCAGTCTTTTTTTCTCCAGCATTTTGATTAACAGGGGCATCTGGCATGTGGAATGAAGATTGGTAAAGCCCTTTGATTTAAGATACTGCTCTCTTGCATCTTCCCTGTAGGTGCCGATGAGGTGTACTGCCCTTGCATCATCAAGGGAGGCAATGGAAACATTGCTGTCCTTTCTGGCCAGAAACACCCATTCCAGCTTTATCAGGGGACCGACCCATTTAAACAGGGATTCGCGCTGCGCTGTCCGGGTGGTGGAAAAAAGCATGACATCCGGGTTCTGTAGCAGCATTTTATAGGATCTTGCCCAGGGCAAAACCTTGATTTCAGTGTCCAGATCAAGGCGTTTCATTATCTCTTTTACGATATCAACGCTCAGTCCTTTTAATTCCCCTGCTTCATCAATGAAACTTCCGGGCGGAGAGTCTTCGGTCAATATGGTGAGCTGCCCTGCTGATACCATGAAGGCACACAGCATAAAGACAAAGGTCAGGCAGATAATTTTTAAAAC
>PIVQ01001130.1 GCA_003354055.1 Desulfobacteraceae bacterium
TTGACAAATCCTGAACTCACTGTAAAGGATCTGATCTTGCCTTCCCCCTCCGCGGAAATGGACTGGCTCAGGGCCCGCAGGCCGAATTTTGTAATATTGTAGACCGGTTTGTTTTTTGTGCAGATGTGGGCATGAACCGAGGCCATATTGGCAATTACACCGCAACCGTCAGCAGATGTTTTCATATGGGGAATGGTCAGTTTGGAGAGGAGAAACGGGGCTCTGAGCATGAGGTGTTGCATGAGGTCATAGGTTTCCATGGGGAAATTATCCACCGTATCAATGTGCTGGATACCGGCAATATTGGCCAGGTATTTTATCTGTCCATAACCTGCGGCTCTGTCCACGGCAGCCTCAACTTCGGCATCCACAGTGAGATCTGTTTTTTGGAAGACCATATTCCCGCCGAGGGCTTTGGCCTTTTCACAGGTTTTTTCCCCTTCTTCCACATTTATGTCGAGTCCCACGACTGTCAGGTTGTTGGCTGCTGCGGCAATGGATACGGCCCTGCCGATTCCGGTGCCGCAGCCTGTCACAAGGCAGATATTGGCAGCGCTAAAGTCCGGATCTTCAAGAATCAGAATGTCGTCTTTTGTAATTTCAGGTTCCCTGATGTCCATTGCTTTCCTCCTTAATCCTGATTTATTGTCGTATTATTCATTATTTTCCAGTGCCTCGGCATAGAGTTCCATGGGATGGCGTACTTTTATATTAGTATTCTGCTTGGCCAGCATATCTGAAATCTGCATCATACAGGCAGGGCACCCTGTGGCCAGGATGCTGCACCCTGTATCTGCAATACTCTGTTGCTTGAGTTTACCTATGGAGGCTGACAGATCATAATGGTAAACATTAAAGCTGCCGCCCATGCCGCAGCATTTGTCAGACTCTGCCATTTCAACCAGGCGTTTGCCCGAGGCCCGTATGATTTGTCTGGGCTGGGAGGCCACGCCTAAGGATTTTTTCAGGTGGCAGGGATCGTGGTAGGTGACTGTCTCAGCACCGGAACCTTCAGCATCTTCAGATGTTCCTAAGTCCGGGGCAACCCGGTCCACAAGAAACTGGTTGATGTCCATGGTTTTATTGGCCAGGGCTTCAAGCTGCTCTTTCACGCCTGAGCTGGCATCCTTGTATACCGAGGGCCATAGCTTTTTAATGGTGGAGGTGCAGGTGGCGCAGGCCGTAACCAGTACATCAAATTTTTCCTTTTGAAACAGGGCCAGGTTGTGGTCGACAAGTTTTGTAAAGGTATCCCGGTCGCCGGATGCCAGGGCTGGAATTCCACAGCATCCCTGTCCGGGCGGGATGGCCATGCCAACGCCATGATGATCCAGAACTTTGATGGTGGCGCGGGCCACATTGGGAAAGACCTTGTCTATGAGGCAACCTGTAAAAATGGCAACTTTGAGTCCTTTTCCCTGTTTTCTTAGCCCCTGTTCAGGCAGTTCCTTATGAAACGGGGTGGATGCAAGGGGCATGAAATGCCGTTCTGCCAGAAGGGGGGATACCAGCCGTGCACAGGAGGTGCCCTGGGCATTGGCGTCCGGTTTGGTGAACAATCCCTGGAATTTGCCGGCCCAGGCCACAAGGGTGTCAAAGGTACCGGGGTTGGCCAGCATCTTTTTGAAGATCAACTGCTTGGCCGGGGAAAGCCCCTTGTACTCCGCTAATATGGCACGGGCCTTGATGAAAATCTCCAAGACATTCACCCCTGAGGGGCAGTTGGCTGCACAGGAACCGCATAGAAGACATTTGTTCAGCCGCAGGTTTACCCCGGAAGGATCTGTGAAGATATTGTCCATGAGACCTGTGAGCAGGGCAAGCTTGCCCCGGGCCACATCCGCTTCCTTAC
>PIVQ01001131.1 GCA_003354055.1 Desulfobacteraceae bacterium
AAAGAGGCCTTTCCCGTGATCCGTTACCGGACCAAGGACATCACCTCACTGAATCCTACTCCCTGTTCCTGCGGCAGAACCCATATCCGGATGAACAAACCATCAGGCAGAACTGACGACATGCTCATCATCCGCGGTGTCAATGTATTCCCCTCACAGATTGAAAGTGTTCTCATGGAAAACCGGGAAGTCGCACCCCATTACCAGCTTGAGGTGGACAGAATAGACAACCTGGATACCCTCACGGTCAAGGTGGAAATTGATGACTCCCTGTTCAGTGATGATATCAAGGGCCTCCAGGCTATGGAAGGCAGGATATCCCATGACATCAAAGAGCACTTGGGGGTTTCCGCCAAGGTGACGCTTGTGGAGCCCAAAACCATTGCAAGAAGCCAGGGCAAAGCTGTCCGGGTCATAGATAATCGTAAATTATAAACCCTAATTTTAATACCCTATAAGGAGAATGCATATGGCGGAACAGATATCCGTATTTATAGAGAACAAGGAAGGCCGTCTGGCTGAAGTGACTGCAATCTTGAGGGATGCCCAGGTCAATATCCGTGCCCTTTCCCTGGCGGACACAACTGATTTCGGTGTGCTGCGCCTCATTGTCAACGATAATGATAAAGCCACGGCCGCTCTGAAAAAAGAAGGCTTTACCGTGGGTAAAACCCAGGTACTTGCCGTGGAAGTCAATGACGAACCCGGCGGGCTAAACCGGGTATTGGACCCTTTAAGCGAACTGGATGTCAACGTGGAATACATGTATGCATTTGCCAATCCCCAGTGCAAAAATGCCATCATGATATTCCGGTTTGACGATATTGAAAAAGCCAAGGTGATTCTTGGCCAGAATAATATCAAGGTGATTGACGGCAAGGAGATCTGCAATCTTTAGATAGACCTTCCGACCACCCCAAATAAACAGCCCGGAAAGGTTCCGGCCGGATTTGCTACGGCCAGGACCCTTCCGGGCTTTTTTTATTTAGCGAGAGCAGCTTGAACATAAAAGCAGCAAATTTAATAGTTCTATTCTTACGTTGCTTTTGATTACAGTTTAATCTTGAAGTTTTCAGCGGTTACGTGTGGGCTTCATGCCTACGTGTGGGCTTCATGCCTACGTGTGGGCTTTAGCTTATCCGTACCCAACTTAGCTACCCAGCGGCCTGACCAGCAATGCCGCTGGCGCGACAAGGGCAACACCATTGGTCGGTCCATTCCGGTACTCTCGCCCGATTTTATGCAAAACTTTAGGATCGGGTTCCTGCGCCCACTAAAGATAGGGACCAAACTGTCTCACGACCCTTTCATATAATCGGGCAAACTTAAGCTCACGTACCATTGAGGTGCCAAGCAGTCCAGTCGATGTGAACTCTTTTAAGAAACGCAAAAAGCCCTATCACGAATATCGTGATAGGGCTTTTTGAAGAATAACCCGGCGGCGTTCTACTCTCCCAAATGGAACTATTTAACACACCATCGCGCTAAGGCGCTTAACTTCCGTGTTCGAGATGGGTACGGGTGTGGCCACCTTGCCAATGCCACCGGATTAAATCGGTCTGGATCCGGAACTTTAGAATGCTGTAAAGTTACATGTTCCTTAAATCCAAAATCATAAATTTGTTGTAGTAATTTTATCTATTGCTTTTCTCGCTTTTCCAGCTCTTCTCGCTGGTCCAGCTTATTAATATGTTCACAAAAAAGCGTTCAAAATTACGTGTGGGCTTTATGCCTATTTGTGGGGAAAGTGGCTAAGCCTCACGACCTATTAGTACCAGTAAGCTGAACATGTTGCCATGCTTACACACCTGGCCTATCAACCTCGTAGTCTTCGAGGGGTCTTCAGTACTTA
>PIVQ01001132.1 GCA_003354055.1 Desulfobacteraceae bacterium
TTTTAATAATTTTCGGATTCGATTATCGGTGAATACAACTGGTAAAAAGCATCCGCAGCCAATGAAGTCGCCTTTACCGGTGACATGTCGATGTTAAGGTCAAGCAACTGGGCAGCGTAAGGCATCTTTGCAAATTCCGGCCAGGGCGCACCGGGATTTCCCATGGCTGCAAACCGTGTCCAGAAATCGATCATTTGGCCGGATAGTCTGTACTCCTGAGGCCTGATGCGCTCCCAGCTGTCAGGGTTGTCACAGTCCGGGTTAAAGGCCGAAAAGGTGTTGAATATATATGGCAATTCCGATGTATGACAGACACATTCCGCACATTGCGGCCTAAGCTCAGGCCAAGGGTCGCATGATGATACATGCGTGAAATGGTAGGCATATAACGGACTGCTGCCGGCTGCCGCATTAAAAGCATATTTGAGGTTTGCGCTGGTGAAAACTAAATCCGTCAGAATCCGTGAAAAGAGCGTATAATACTTTGTGGGGGTTTGCATAAAACTGCATTGAGATTCCTTCATGAACTCAGAATTTAGGGCCTTGACAGGTTCAAGAATTTTTTGTGCGTTCTCTTTTTTAAACAACAGATTGAGCAATGCGGTAAATTGGGTTTCTGAAATATCTTCCAGATCCTTGATATTCAGGCATTGTTCCAGATTTCCCTTGATCCCGAGGGCGATCAGCGGCCCCTCATTTTTGTTGGTGCCCATAATCACAGGTTTTTCCGGGATGTGGTTAATGGGCTGCTTCTTGAAACCGAATGTTTGATCCTGAATAACCGGCTTGAAACAAAATATCCCTTTCAGACCATAATCGGTTATGGCAGAGGCTCCCAGGTCCATTCCAACCTTCAGGAGTTCGCCCCATTTTTTTTCCCTCATACAATCAAGATCCTGGCACGACATCTTCTCCAGCGCCTGCTTTCCTAAGTTGGCGCTTTGAGCCTCGGTAAGATAGGGAAGGCCATACAGGTTGCTCTCCATTATCGCCGCATCGAAATGGTCTTGTTCTTCCATCATGAGATGAAAGCCGATGGACATCGCGCCGGCACTCTCTCCGAAAATGGTAATGTTTTTTTCATCACCGCCAAAAGCTTTGATGTTGTCCCTTACGAACTGAATTGCCAGTTTTTGATCCCCAAGCCCGAAATTACCGGAACTTGTGTCGTTTTCACCCTTACCATGATGCACCATGAAACCCAAAATACCCAGGCGGTAATTGATCGTAACGACAATAACATCCTTTTGGGCTGCGATGTAGGCGCCGCTTTTGTAATAATCGGAATTTGCGCCTCCCGTTGTAAACGCCCCGCCATGGATGAAAACCATAACAGGGAGTTTTGCGCCGGGCACGGCTTTTTCCGGAGTTGAAATTCTCAGGTAAAGACAATCTTCCTGGATGTTTGTTTCCGGAGCCAGCTGCGGACATGCCGGGCAGGCAATTGTTGCATCGTAGGGATCTTCCTTAAAAGGTTTCTTTTTTACAGACGCCCGCCAGCGATTTTCCGGTGTCAAGGGTTCCGCATAGGGAATGGCGCTGAACAGCCGGACTTTTTTGACATTCCCATCAGGTAAAGAGATCTCTTCGTAACTGCCGATGACCTCACCGAGATTCTCGATGTGCACCAGGGGAGGAGCACTTGCACATGCACTCACCAGAAAATGCCCCCATAGCAGCATTGTTAGAGGCAATACGGCTTTGAGCAATTTAGCACTTTTCATACGCCCTCCTTAGGAATCGTTACAAAATAACTTGATCTAAATACCCTGAAGGGCAGAAACTTGTTTCCAAAACCCCTTAAAAGACTGGGTATTTTGAAAACAAAAGATCAAGTAATTTTGGAGCCGA
>PIVQ01000340.1 GCA_003354055.1 Desulfobacteraceae bacterium
TTGGGAATACAACAATGACCGACCCAATATGGGAATTGGTGGAATTACCCCGAAGCAAAAAATGGATATGGCCGCATAGGCCCTACTTTTGAGACCCACTAAGAATGGGATGATTACCAGTTTTTCTAACTTTTCTTTTTTTCTTTCAGCATTTTTTGTGTCTCCAAAAAGTTCGCCAAGTGCTCGAGCTCGTTCATGTTCTTTTTGGGACTTGAGGAAAAAAGCTGTTTCTTCCTGCTGTACATAATGGAAAAGTTTGAAATCCCTTGTGATTTGATTGTTTTCGAATATTGTATGAATTATGTTTTCGTTTCTTTCTTCTTTTCCGCTTTTTGAAATATAGTATAATTCCCAAAGAGAATTAAAATTTTTAATTTTTCCTGCTTGCGAGGGTAAGTCCTTTTTTAATCGGCGAATTATTGTAACAGGTTCGTTACTATTGAATTCAATTCTAATTTCAACATTCTTATTTCCGTTATAGGCAACTACGACATCTTTTGGTACTTGTCTGTTTTCAACTTGATATAATCTTCCAATGTCGCCAGTTAAAGCCAACTCAATAGCGTCAAATACAGAAGTTTTCCCATAGCCATTTGGCCCATCAAAAATTACTAATGAATCATCATCGAAATTTATTGAATATGGCTCTCCTCCAAATAATTTGAAATTCTTAAGTGTTATTTTTTTCAACGTGTATTTAGGCATCAGTTGCCTCCCAGTCGCTTAGGAGATTTTCATAAATTTCATCATCTGACCCATCGAGGTCCACCGAAAGGATAAAATCCAATGTTTTTTGTTCACTTGGAGAGAGAACTCTTTCTATTTTTTCTTCGAGATTATATAGGTCTTTATGTGGTAATAAAAAATTTATGAAAGGTAATTTTGTTACGATTTTCATCAGGAGTGAATAGTAATCAGAACGGTTGCCCTCCTTGAACGTATGGAACCTTTCACTATTATTTTCATGGATTAAATTATTCAAATCCTCGACAGTAAATGGCCGGTTAGTTTTTTCATTCCAGCTATCCAGTTCATCAATTGAATAAACAATCACATTTTTTTTAAAGTTATAAGGATCTTCTTCTACTGAGAAAACTGCAGTTGCGGATACAGAATTTTTACAACATAAAATCATTGTGCAATTTTTTTTGAATGTTTCATCCGTTTCATTGCTTTTATTCAACAGGTCATAAAATATGTCCGCATCTTTTTCGACTAGATTAGATAAAACTTTATCAGAGGTCTTTTGAGGCTCAATCAAAAGAAAATATTCTTGACGATTTTTTTCTTCATTAGGGAATGCAAGATATGCCGTATAATCTGGTGTATCTTCAAGTACAGGGCTCATGGCATAATTGTTATCTAAAAAAACTTGTTTTAATACTTCAATCAGCATTTATTTCATCCTTTGCTTGTTCAATTGGAATGAGTCGAATATTTTGAAATATCTCATTTATTTTATCCCGTCGATTGTCGCTAAAATCAGCGCAATATTTTTCAAGATCATCTACATCTCGATGCTTATTCACAGCATCTCTTAAGCAATCAATTTTTTCCGCCCCTCGACCTGCGATCATGGTCTGTATTTCATAAAGGGACTCAATCATTAATTGATTGTCAACAATTTGCTTTGCAAGCGTTGCTTTGCTGTTAGTAGAATCAGAGGAAATAGCAGTTGGAAGATATGTGTTTTCCGTATCTGAGACGCTCTTATAACATATTCGGTTATTTCTCTTTTGGTGGTATTTTCTATCGCTATTTAATTCATAAAAAGTATAAAATAGCACATGTAATACAGAGTTAAGATCCACATATATTGCGTTTATAATATTTTTTCCAGCATAGAAACTTTTATGCGGGACAAAAGTTTTATAATATTCCCATAATTTTTCTGCGGGCATTTTAAGTAGAATATTTAAAATCTCTTTTAAGTGACAGGTTCCTACTTCGCTACACAGAGAATGCGATTCATCGGAGCACAATTCTGGTTCATTGCAAAAAGAATCAAACTGTTTTACAAATTCGCTTTTGAAATTGAATTTCAGATACTCATCACTAATATCTTCAAAGTCTGTTTTCGATATGACTAAAATTTCATCAAACGACAACTCTATTGGACGACCTTGATTTAAATTATGATGTCGGTCGATTATGTGTCGATCTATCTTTCCTATAAAATAATGATAAGCTTGATCTATTTGTTGCTCCGTTGATGGGATCTGTTGTTTGTCATAATACTCGGACAATTCTTTTTTAATTAATATTTCAACATGTTCAAGATGACAAAAGCTATTATCATCCGGGTATCTATAGAATTCAACTCTTCCAATAGTACCAGTATCTTTTTTGCAAATAGCTTGAAGTGTTTTATAAATATCAATTTCATTAATGCCTTCTTCTTCAAATGCTCTTCTCAGAATTTTTGATTTTTTGCTAACCCTATTATCTCCATTCAAAGCCTTTCCAATAATTGAATTCGATTTGTCGGCGGCAGCATCGTACTCTACTAAAATATTATCAATGACTTCTATGATTGCCTCTCTGAAATTTTGTTTCCCTCTTGGCAAACGAACTTCATTCCAAGTATGGAGATAACCATTAATACCTGCATAGTTTTTAAGCTCTAAAGCAATTTCAAGAACCGCATTCTTATAATTACTAAAGCTTTTTTCTTTATATGCTTTTACCTGATGAAATGAGAGGGGGATGTTGTTTTTGCGAATTTCAAAATCTTCATGATATTCAAGCAGTAATGAATAGTCGGTAAAATCAATATTTAAGTCTATATTTAGTTCCTTATTGATAACTCGGAGAGTATGAAATAATGCTATTTTTCCTTGGTAATTGAAACCACTCCACGTGGCTGATGCATCGTATGCCATTTTGTTTATTGATTCCTTCGATTCTAAAATTGAAATTTACAGCCAACCTGTGTTCTCGACAGTGATTCTACGGTGCAAGATTTGTTCAGTAATAAATATTTGCATCTATGAATATTATCTTGTCGCTCATTGTGTAACATCCATTGTAAAAATTTATCCGATTTTTGAATATGGATAACCAGCTTTTTTTATAAATTCATTAAAGTAGATACCATGTGATCCGGCATTTATGAGACCTAAATAAATTTCTTCAGGAACACCCGTGTATTGATATACCCCACCATGATTAAACTCAATTTCCAAAACAGCGCTATTAACATCATAACCTACAGAAGCCAAATTACTGGATGATACAGGAATTCTTTCCATTTTATTCTCCCTTATCGTTTTTCGGTAATTCACTACTTTGATTCCGCCACGCGGTTATCGCTTTATTGTACTGTGCATTTGTGATTTTATCTTTACGCCAGCATATACCGACTTTAGGGTCATCACTATTTGGTCGTGGCTCAATTAGAGGAATACGAACGCGGCTAGGAATTTGAGTGGCTTCTCCAAGGATAATGGCTTCACCTGTGCGGAGAGCCGGTAATAAGTCAGATAGGCTTGCAAGTGTATCTGGAACTGTTGATTTTATTCTACCTTGATCTTCAGCATTGGTTAACCTTAACGAGATAAAGGTTCCACATTGAGATAATATTGTTTCATCCAATTCAGAAGGTCTTTGACTCACTACAAGAGCTCCTATTCCATATTTGCGTCCTTCTTTAAGAATACGTCTCACTGATTGAGAAGCATACCCTTCAACAAATTGTGAAGATCCCCCTTTAGGCAAATAAGAATGCGCTTCTTCAAAAACAACTAATAGCGGCCTTGTTCTTCCAACAGCTTGAATATCTCGCCCCCAATACATACCCTCATAGAGAATCCTGGTCAAAACACCAACCACCAAATCAGTTAAATCTGATGGGACTCCCCCAAAATCCAAAACAGTAATTGGTTTATCATGTCCAACCCAGTCTTCTAATAGGTTATGTAGGTCTTTAATTTCTCCATCAAATTCTTGTGGGTTAAGAAGAAAATCAAATCTTTTATCTTTAAGGCGGCTAATAATCCTATTTACATATGCTCCCATGAGAGACCCTTGTAATGGCTTATGCGGCGCAATTGCACCCGCTCCATGCGGTTTGAATTCAGCTGGTTCAAGATTTTCAGCGTTGCCTTCTTTTATGAGAGCTTCAACTGTTCGAGGTATATCATCATAAGTTACTCTCAACTCCCTATCCAAATCGTACCAGATTTGTTTTAATGAATAAGGAATAGGCGAATCTGATGTAATTGAATTCGCATCCACGACCCCCGCTTTTACATTTGCACATTTCAGCTTTTTTGCGTCATAGATCATTTCACGGAAACGTAAATCTTGTGCAGTCTCAGTTGCATTTTTCTTGTTAACCAAAAACCAAGCAATCTCATCAAAAGACAATGCCCAATATGGTACACGCAGAGGGTTTTTCTTGCTGCTAATTGAAAAGATTTTAGCAACATCACTGAGTGCCGCACCATATTCGCCATGAGGATCAATAACAATGATTCTCGAGTTTGGAAAATCTCCTCTTGTTAATGACTTTAATAGTGCTGCTACAGTATTTGATTTTCCACTTCCTGTAGAGCCAACAATTGCGCAGTGTCTTGTTACAAGTTTGTCAATATCTATATAAGCCTTCAAGCTTTCAGATGCAGCAAGATTACCAATGCTAATTGCTGATGTTCCAGATGGAGCATAGATTACCGATAAATCTTCCTCGGTAACAATATGCACCTCATCCTCTAATGTCGGGAATATACTGACCCCTCGTTGAAAAGGCTCACTAGCATAAGCTTCTCCAACGAGTTGAACTTCTATCCACCGATGGCCAAAATCCAATGTGGTAAACTCATCTTCATCGTTTAGTTTTTCTTCTGACACACCAACCATTGCGACAATTCCATAAAGGCTTAAATAACCAACAGGAATTCGAACGAATGATCCAATCTGTCCTAATCGATGTACTCGTCCATTAAGAATAGGATTCGCAGATGGAATGTCCCCAGATATTTCAACGAATACCTTTGCCCCCGTTACTTTTCGAACTGTTCCTAGATAAGTAGCTTCCATAGGCATTATTCCCCACCTGTCGAAATAGTATCATACGAATTTATTTCAAATGCCTTGCTACCAAACCCTACAAATCTTTCAAGATAGTTGCTGAAGGATTTGAAATCGACTAAAGATAAGGTGTCTGTTCCCCAATATGAATCAATATTGGGACCACTTGTGTCATTATCCCATTTACCGCAAACTCCGCCTATAACAGCCATATCTGGACCATAAATGCTTAGATTCCTGTGCTCCTTAGCGTAATTGGCAATATTGTCAGGTAATGTGAAAGAATCTTCGTTTTTTTCACCGAAAACTAAAGCGTTTATTGCTAACCGACTATTGCTACGTAATCCCTGGAAAATAATTTCATTAAGGTGCTCATCTGAAAAACTATATCCTAAAATAAACAAGACTGATTCGCCTGTAGTTAAAAATTGTCTCAACCTGTCTTGAAAACTTATAAAGGGTAGTTTTCTGGATTCAAGATACTTTTCTCTTGACGGGAAAATCATTAATTCCTGGCCAGAACTCTCTTTTTCACCAAACCCTCGGATTACCTTTTTATTGTTTCCTGTGGAATCAGTTTGAAGGAGCCAATTTACTGAACCATGCAGTTTCCATAGTCGGGTCCATGCTATCGGTGGTTTAAATTCAGAATGTTTACCCACATTGTCTGCCTCAACAGACTCTGGAGAGAAAAAAGGATTTACACCGCCAACAAAACCATCAAAGTATGGAACGGAGGTCTTTTCCATAGCTTTTTCAAACATCAAATCGTAGTTGGTCGTGAATATTTCTACTGGTGTACTTCTCCTTGCATAGGACGAATGAAGCCATTGTGAAAACATTTCATGTGGTGTGGTATCCTTTACTTTGGTGGTGTCCACGGCTTTATGAATAGCCCTGCAAACTTCTAAATCTAAGTCTTTTATATCTTTTCCTGAGAGACCATTATGCAAATTTTCGGTGCTATCACCCAATAATTCTCGAACAAGTCGAATTCGATTAAGAACCAATTCTACATTTGGCGAGTCAGTAGAAATTTCTGCTTTAATTTGTTTGAATTTTTTCTTGTACTCATCTGAAGGTAAAGACTGTTCAACGAGTTCAGAAAGTTTGTCAATACCTGGCAAACCTATTGCCATAGAAGTTCCTGCCCCCATAAAAAAACCTAAATTCCTTTTGTCCGAAGCAAGATGCTCACGTAGTTCATGTGCTGCTCTTGATGGATTATGTTTCATTTCACCCCCTATCATATTTAGAAACTAAAAAGAAAAAGATCTTAAAGGGTATTCAACTCATTATAAAAAGATTGCCAGTAACTATGAGGTTGACTGAAAATCATTCATGATATGCAAAGTCGTCAGTGTCCAGAATATTCATTTTAAAATTCCGGTCGTAGATCATGCCAAGTATCTGAAAACTTCCGGTCAATGGTTTGTTAGGCACAAAGACATAAATAAATCGCCCGCCGGGGATGCACATTATTTTCGGTTACTATGCCTATCTGTGATTGCTCAACTCCGCTATGGACGATTTTAATTTGATCCTGTGCCTTAAATCAGTTTCAGTATTGTGCCTTTGGGTGGATAGGGGTTTCTTTGGGCACGGGGTTTTGGGTTTTGGACTTCACCGTTTTTTTTGTGGATGATGAATTCTGATTTTTGGTTTTTGCTGATTTGGCGGCCGTATGTGACGGCATCTTGTTTTTTATCGAAATGCTTAATGGATTTGGCGCCGCCTCCCTTTTTGACGTCCCAGCCGCCTAACGGGCACGGGATAACATGATGTGTTTTTCTGGCCATCAGATCTCCTGAATTGATTATGAAAATATTTTGTATCGTAATCTTACAGTCCCTGTTATATAGGTCGGATGACGGGGGATGATACAGCGCTAAGTGATGTGCTCCCGGTTTCCGACAAAATTAATTTTCATTGTTAAGGATCGGCTCCAAAATTACTTGATCTTTTGTTTTCAAAATACCCGCCGCTTTAAGCAGTTTTTAAGGGTTTTTGGAAATAATTTAGATCAAGTTATTTTGTAACGATTCCTAAGGGCCTTCGGTGGTCAGATCTATAATTATCCTTTAGAGGGGCAGTGTCAACAAAAAAGATCGCCTTAAAAATAGCTATGTTTTACCCATTAAAAATAGTTGTTTTTGCAGGAGAGGCCTGTCCTGCCTCTTTCTTCGTCCTGCCCAATAATATTTATTTTCAGGCGTAAGGGGTCAAAGGTAACTGATGAAACACTTTCCCTGGATTCATACTTGTGATACCTATCAAAAATATAATATTTTCATTTCAGGGAGGTATTTTTCGTGTTCAAAGAAGAAAGAGATTCTTTTCAATTCAAATGGTCTCATCTGGGTGATATTGCTCTGGGACGTCCTAATCTTGGTCCAACCGCAAGTGTGGCTGTTTATCGGCTCATGCAGTATACTTTGCGGGACTCTGCCATAAAACATACGGATGTTGAAACAGCCAGAAAAATATTTTACGATGCAGG
>PIVQ01000341.1 GCA_003354055.1 Desulfobacteraceae bacterium
TTCAAGCAGGTAAAAATCATTAAAAATTACAATGAGGACATGCCCCAGATTCCCTGTGAGCCTGGAAAAATCCAGCAGGTTTTCCTCAATATATTGATCAACGGCGCCCATGCCATGTGCGGAGAAACAGCCAGGGAAGATTATTCTCCGGAGTTCTTTATTACCATTCAACCGGATCAAGCCCATACCATGGCCTGTATTGTAATCGAAGACAATGGACCGGGTATGGATGCCCGGACCCGGAAACGGGTATTTGAGCCCTTTTTTACCACAAAGCCCCAGGGTGAAGGCACAGGTCTTGGCCTTTCAGTCTCTTATTTCATCATTAAAGAAAATCATAACGGCCATATGAGCGTATCATCCACCCCGGGTGTCGGCACCAGCTTTCTCATCAAACTGCCCATGAAACAGAGCAGCACCCTAATTTCCGACCCCGATATTTAAGGAGAAACCATGGAGTACAGACACGTCCCGAAAACCCGCGATAAACTATCCGTTTTAGGCTTTGGCTGCATGCGTTTGCCTGTGGACAAGACCCAGGCACTTGATGAACATAGGGCCATTGCCCAAATCAGGTCTGCCATTGATAATGGGGTCAACTATCTTGATACGGCCTGGCCCTATCACGGCGGTAAAAGCGAACCGCTGGTTGGCAAGGCCCTGCGTGACGGGTACCGCGAAAAGGTAAAAATTGCCACGAAGCTTCCCTCCTGGATGGTTGAATCCCGGGAGCAGATGGATGATTTCCTGGATGCCCAGCTTGGATTCCTGGAAACAGCCACCATTGACTATTACCTGATCCATAACCTGAACGGCCCTGTGTGGAAAAGAATGAAGACCTTGGGTGTTCTGGATTTTATTGAACAGGCTAAAAAAGACGGCCGCATAACCAACGCGGGTTTTTCCTTCCACGGGCATATTGATGATTTTAAAACCATTGTGGATGACTACTCTTGGGAAATCTGCCAGATCCAGTATAACTATCTGGACGAAGTTCACCAGGCCGGCACTGAAGGTCTGGAATATGCCGCATCAAAGGATCTTGGCGTGATTATTATGGAACCCCTGCGCGGCGGCAACCTTGGCGTACCGGAACCACCGACTGAAGTGGCCCGGGTATGGGACCGGGCCGATATCGCAAGGACACCTGTGGAATGGGCTCTGCGCTGGATATGGAACCGGCCTGAAGTCACTGCAATATTGTCCGGGATGAACGAAGAAGAACATATCCGTGAAAACCTTAGCATTGCGACCCAGGCCAAACCGGACTCCCTGACTCCCAAAGAACTGGGCCTTGTTAAAGAGGCTTCAGATACCTACAAACGCCTGATGAAAGTCGGGTGCACCGGTTGTGAATACTGTAAACCATGCCCGGAAAACGTCAACATTTCTGCGGCCTTTGAACTTTTGAATAAGCTCCATCTGTTCAAAAACGAAATGGAGGCCAAATTCATGTATGCCATCCGCTGCGGAGACATATTTTCCGGGGCCGAACCCGGCTATGCCTCCCAATGCGTTCAATGCGGCGACTGCCTGGACAAATGCCCCCAGAACATACCCATCCCCGATGCTCTGGAATGGGTGATCGAGGATCTGGAAGACGAACAGACCCAGACCCGGCTTGCCCAGGGTAAAATTATGCTGAATATGGAATAGTATTTCTTTCTACCATTTAAGGTAAGAAATACCGTATGCTACAATCGATTTACCTTTTGGTGATTGCCTTTTCTATTGATGTTTTTTGAAACGTTTTTTTAGCAATCACTATAATAGCTAAAAAAAATAGATTGTTCTTGACTCAGATCAATGTTTTATTTAAATAAGCGTTCTATTGTTTATGCTGCAATATAACCTTACGTTAGGAGAAAACGCGTGCTCCGTATATTTAGTGAAGAACTGATGGATCCCAAAAATTTTGTGGTTACCATCGAACTTGTGCCGGGACGGGAATCCTTTGGCCGTACCACGGATTCCCTGGTCGGCATTGCCAAGGATGCCTTTGCCGACGGCAGGGTATCTGCCGTATCCATTACAGACAACCCCGGAGGAAATCCCTCCCTGTCCCCGGATGTGCTGGGGTATGAAATATTCAAACACGGCCTGGATGTTATCGTCCATTTTACCTGCCGGGACATGAACCGGGTGGGCATGGAAAGCCGTGCCCTCCAGCTGGCCCGCATGGGCATGAAAAACATTCTCTGCCTGACCGGTGATTACAGCGGTAAGGGATTTGAAGGCCGGGGCGCCCCGGTATTTGACCTGGATTCGGTACTGCTGAGTCGGATGATCAAAGCACTCACCCACCGTATCCTGGCATCGGGCGATCCTGAACCCTTTTTTGCCGGATGCGGGGTCTCTCCCTTCAAAACCCAAAAATCCGAATGTATTGCCCAGTACAAAAAATTGGATAAAAAAATCGCCTCAGGGGCTGGATTTGTCATCACCCAGCTGGGGTATGACATTAATAAATTCAACGAACTGATCCGCTATCATAACGAAAAGAACTCCCATATACCCGTGATGGGATCGGTTTACCTGCTCAGCCCCCGTGCTGCCAAGGCCATGAACATGAACCGGGTCCCCGGTGCCTATGTCTCCGATGCCCTGTATAAACAGGTGGCGGAAGAATGGAAGAACCCGAAAGAGGGCATGAAGGCAGCCATTGAACGGGCAGCCAGACTGGGAGTTGTCCTCAAAGGGTTCGGTTACAGGGGAATCCACATCGGCGGTGTCCATAAAAGTTTTGACACGGTGACTGCCATCCTGGACCGGATGGAGGAAATAGAGCATGACTGGCCCAGATACCTGAGCGATTTTGCAGACAAAGAGAAAAATGCCTATTACTGCTATGACCAGGTCACTCAGATTGCAGAAAACCCTGAGCCCAAGCCCGGTATCAAAGAGAGACTGGTGGACCACTACCCCTATAACGTGCTCAGCTTTGCCCACAATATCTTCTTTGACAAAACCAACGTGCTGGCACCCATGTACAAAAAATTCGCCAAATTCCTGGACAACCAGGACAAAACCTGGATGCTGAAACGCTGTCTGGAAGACCCAATGAAAATGAGCCTTCTCTCCTGCCAGAGCTGCGGTGACTGCGGCATCCAGCATGCGGCCTTTCTCTGCCCGGAATCCGGATGTCCCAAACATACAAGGAACGGCCCCTGCGGCGGCAGCAGAGACGGTTTATGCGAAGTTTATTCTGACAAGAAATGCATCTGGGTCAGGGCCTACAGCCGTCTTAAACAGGCCGATAAACTGGAAACCTTTCTTAAGGACAGGGTACCGCCCCGGAACTGGGAGCTGAACAAAACCTCCTCCTGGGCAAATTTCCATCTGGACAGGGATCACCAGAAATAACCGCCTGCTCCGGACCATTTAGAAACACTACTGCCTTTACGAATTTTCGCTCTTGGGGAAGCCCTTGAAATTTCGTAAAGGCAGTGCTATCTTTAAGGATACACAAACATTTCAATTCGGCACCAAAGCAAAAGAACGCTTAGAATAAGGTATCATCGTTATATCGTCCTGACATAATAGGTTTTTGAAAACAGATTTTTGAAACCGGGAGAGATGAGATGAATTTTGCTATTCGCGTAAAATCGCCTTTTTGGATTATAGTTATTCTGCTGCTCATGAACATCCCCCATGCAGGAGCGGATGACAAATTCATTGATTATCATGGTTTTACCGTCTTTTACGGCCACAGCGACTGGACCAATATAGGTCCGGATCCCATTGACGACTATGAATGGACCACGGTCAGCTATTTGCTGGGAAAAGATTTAAGCTCATGGTTTGCCTTTGAAACCCAGTTCGGCGTCGGATATCTTAAAACGGACAACTTCGGTGACAGCCTATCACTGGAGGCCAGAATACTGGCAAACCTTCATTATAAATTTTTATTCCTCAAAATCGGCGGAGGTGCGGCCCATCTATTTGATGACGACAACCTGCCCGGACTGGCAGAGTCAAATATCCAAGGTATTATCACAGGCTCGGCAGGACTTCGTTTCCTCTTTGACCGCAAGGGAAAGCCGCCTGTTGAACTCACTCTGGGATACGGGGTGGAGCATATGTCAGCCCCAACGAAGGGGGGTGAAGACGGAGATGAAGGCTGGAACACCGGCGGTACCCGCCTGACACTGGCCTGGACCTTTTAACCAGTTATTTCCTTCTCCCTGGGCAGAAAAAAGCCCAGTATAAGGCAAATCACCGAGACCACCGCAACAATGGTAAAAGCGGCTCCGACCCCATCCAACACAGCATTCTGCAAAATTTCCAGTGTCCGGGCAGGCATCTGCGCCTGGAACTCCGGCTGAAACAGATGGGCCAGGCTTTCTCTGAGCTGAGTCATCATTTCCCCGCCTCCCTCTTTTGACAAGGCGGCGGACAATTCAGGTCCTCCGTTCTCAAGCCCTTTGAACAGCCTTGCCGTCACCACGCCTCCGCAGACGCCCACGCCCACTGTTCCCCCAAGGGTTCTGCTGAACTGATGAAAGGAGGTGGCCATGCCCAGATCTTCAGGTCCGACACTGTCCTGTACAATCAGAAGGGTGGACAGAGATATGAATCCCATGCCAAGGCCGATGACAATAAAGACAAAAAAGCAATAAAACACTTCGGTTTCCAGGCCGAACCCAAGGCACAGCATTGCGCCTGCCACCACAAGGAGCGCACCGGTTATACTGGCCTTTTTAGCTCCGAACCGGTCAACGGTCCGCCCCATGGCAAGACTGCCCACGGACCATCCCAGACTCAGGGAAAGCATGGCATATCCCACCACCATGGGCGGCTGGAACAGGGCACCCTGGAGAAAAAGCGGAGCATAGGCAAACAGGGAAAAGATCGCAAAACTGGCCCCGAATGTCATGAGATTACCCAGGGTAAATCCGGAATAACGAAAAAAACTAAAATCCATAAACGGATCTTTAGCCCGCCGTTCGGTCAGGACAAATCCAATGGCAAGTATCAGGGTGACCAGTACAAGCCCTATCCCCGGACCTGAGTCCCATGGAATTTCCCGCCCGCCTGTCATGACCAGGGTCAGTCCGCCCAATACCATGCCTGAAAAACAAGTAATCCCGGCCCAGTCCAGATTCACCTGGCCCGGCTTTTCCCTGAACTCTTTAAAAAACAGGCCAATACCTGCCAGGGAAAGTATTCCCAGGGGAAGGTTGATATAGAAAATCCACCGCCAGGAAAAATAAGTAACCATAAACCCGCCCAAAGTTGGGCCGATCAACGATGAAATCCCCCAGACAGAAGAGGCCAGACTAAGGGTTTTACCCCGCTGACCGGGCTGGGCAACGTCGGATAACACCACATAAACCAGGGCAAAGATCCCCCCTGCTCCAATCCCCTGAAACACCCGGGCCGCTACCAGAAACCCCATGGAGGGGGAAGCACCGGCCGCCGCAGATGCAGAGACAAACAGGGCAATAGAAATCAGCATCAGCCGCTTTGTGGCATAGAGATCAGAAAGCTTGCCAAATACCGGCAAAGACACGGCCCTGGCCAAAAAATAGGCGGAATAGACCCAGGCATAGAGGGAAAAACCGCCCAGCTCTGCAATAATGGTAGGCATGGCCGCAGACATGACCAGGGCATCCAGCGCCCCCAAAAAAAGGGCCAGCAGTGCTGCCCCGATGATCAATCCCCGCTCCCTGGAAGTCGCAGAATCAGGGCTTGTGGAATCTGGCCTGTCCGTCCCTGTCATGATGTCACCCTGCACTTAAACCGTTCATCCAGCCGGCTCACACCCATCCCGGTTCTGGGCATGACCTCAATCTGTGTCAAAATTCGTTCTTTCAGGGCCTCCACATGGGAGATCACCCCGATCATCTTGCCTCCGGCATTAAGATTGTCCAGAGCATCCAGGGCAATATCCAGGGTTTCAGGATCCAGGGTGCCGAATCCCTCATCCAGAAACAAAGAATCGATGCGTGTCTGGCTGGACACTAGATCTGAAAGCGCCAGGGCCAGGGCCAGACTCACCAGAAAACTTTCCCCGCCGGACAGGGTCCGGGTATCCCTGATGGAATCTGCCTGCCAGGTATCCACCACCTCAAGACTCAGGGCCTCATCAATCTTCTGCCTCAGCAGATACCGGCCGTGAAGCTGATCCAGTCGCTGGTTGGCAAGATAGAGCAGGTGGTCCAGGGTCAGCCCTTGGGCAAATTTCCTGAATTTATCCCCCTCTCTGGACCCGATAAGTCCGGACAGACGCATCCAGTTATCATAGATCTCTTTTTGCCGGTCAATTTTTTCAAACAGGGCAGCCTGGGTTGACCGCTGATCACGATCCGCCCGAATTTTTTCCCCGATCTCTCCCTGCTGCCGCACCAGAGCCTGGGCCTCTTCATCAAACCCTTCCATCTCCAGGACCAAATTTTCTTTTGAGAGCTCTGTCAGATCAGGTTCTTCCCGATCCACCTTGGCCAGATGATCCTCAAGCGCCTTTTTGTTACGGGACTCAAGGATGCCGGCCGTCTCAACGGCCTTATTCAAGCGATTTCTCAGGGCCTCCAGGCGATCACGTTCCTGTCTTTCCACCAACGCTGCCAGGAAATCCTTCTCAGCGTTAAAGGGCCCCGTGGCCAGGCAATCTGCCCAGGTCTGTTTTGCCTCATCTTGCTGAACCAAAAGTTCCTTGACAGCGGTTTTCACGGTTGCCTGCCGGCCCTGGAGTTTATTCAACTCAGCCAGGGTATGATCATGTGCTTCAACCGCACAGGCCAGGTCTGCTTCAGCGGTTTGAACTTCTTTGGCAAGCCTGTGCCGCTCTTTTGAAACCTCTTTATCCCCGAACACCTCCCGGCGCTCCGATTTTAAAACGGTCAGGGCCTGTTGTTTTTCATTGCCTTTGTCCGCCAGAACGGCCTGCTGTTCCTGAACCATGCTTTTTTCTTTTTCGATCAATATGGTTTCTTCCCGAATAGCAGACAGCGCCTCTGATGCTTTTTCCCGGGCTGTAACTGATCGCTGCCAGGCTTCCCACATCCGGGTATGGCCGGTAAGCCATCGATCCTGACCCAGGTGTTCCGGAACCTTCGTATCCAATCCTTCCGTGGCCTGACCCAGCTCAGCTTCTGATGCTTTGATTTCAGACCGGATCTTCCCTGCACGGCTTTGGTTCTCAGCGCCTGCAGCAGTCAGCCGCTCATGCTCCTTTAAGCCCATGGCATGTTCATGGGCAAGATGCTGTTCTCCTTCCCTGGCCTTCACGCCCCGGGCATTTGCCGCCTCCATATCCTGACGGAACCGGTCCAGGCGGGTCAGGGTTTCCCTGACACCTAAAAACAGGGTTTCCCGGCTGTTAAGCCACTCCCGGATCTCTTCCCCGTGAGCCGGATTCAGATGGATGCCCAGCGTCTGAGAGATCTTGTCCCACTCCATGGTCAGGGTCCTAAGAGACTCGCGGGTCTCCTGATCTTCTTTTTCCCCGGTATCCAGGCGGGCCCGGGTTCTGGCCAGGGTCTGTCCTGCTGTCTCCAGATCTTTTTCCACCCGGGCAAGGTCTTCGG
>PIVQ01001133.1 GCA_003354055.1 Desulfobacteraceae bacterium
CCTATAATTTCTTTATAATTTCCCAATACGAATCATCCCTTTTCATTTTTCACAAATAGGAGTCTCCATGAATTTTGAAGATCTGGCATCCCGGTTGGGGATTGACAAAGAAGATTTCATAGAGCTGGTCGAGCTGTTTATCACCACCACCCGGTCTGATATGGATAAGATCAGCCGGGCAATGGACGAGAAAAATCCCACTGATGCCGCTGCAGCTGCCCATTCCATCAAAGGGGCTGCCGCCAATCTTGGATATGAGGGAATGGCGGAAATTACGAAAACAATGGAATCTCTTGGAAAAGACGGCAGCCTTGAGGGGTTTGAGGGCTATATGTCCGAACTTGACGAATACATGGTTGGTCTTCAGGAACAGCTGGCAGGGGAATAAGGAATGGGTTTGGAAAACATACAGCCGTACAGTGTTCTGGCCGTTGATGACAATCTTTTGAATCTTAAGCTCATCGAAAAGGCATTGACGAAAGAAGGATATACGGTACATACGGCGGACAACGGGCCTGATGCCCGTGTGATCGCCCTGGAAAAACAGCCGGATCTGATTCTGCTGGATATTGAAATGCCGGGGGAAAACGGATTTGACGTCATTAAAAAACTCAAAGACAATTCAGCCACCAATGCTATCCCCGTTCTTTTTTTGACCGGTGTTAGTGAAGTGGATGCCAAGCTTAAGGGGTTTGAACTGGGGGCTGTGGATTATATTATAAAGCCCTTTCATCCCCAGGAGGTGCTGGCGCGGGTTCGGATTCATCTGAAACTCTCCATTGCCACCAACTCTCTGATCCAGGAGCAGGCCGGGAAACTGCGTCAGGTGACGCAGGCCCAGGCAGCCATGCTACCCCAGCCCGAGGAATTTCCGCACGCCCAGTTCGGGGTATATTACAAGGCGCTGCAGGAGGCCGGGGGCGATTTTTACGATATCCTTAATATTTCCGGGAATATCACGGGATATTTTGTAGCGGATTCATCTGGTCATGATATTGAGACCTCCTATATGACAGCTTCGGTAAAGGCGCTGCTGGCCCAGAACTGCACCCCGGTTTATTCACCTGCCGAAAGTATGAAGCTGATCAATGATGTACTGGTGGAGATTCTGCCGCCGGGCAAATATCTGACCGCCTGTTATATACATCTGAACCGGAGCACTATGAAACTGACTATTGTCAATGCAGGTCACCCTCCTGTGGTATGCCAGCCAAAGGACGGGGAAGACTACTTGGTCAAAGCTGAAGGGGATATTCTCGGCATGTTTTCAGATGCCGGTTTCGGTCAGGTACAGATTCCTGTGTCCAAAGGGGACCGGTTTTTCATCTATTCGGACGGGCTGGTGGAGTCTGCCGAGAACAAGATCACCTGGGCTACTGGCGCGGACAGCCTCTTGCCAGTCTATTCAAGTCTTAAAAACGTTCCGTTCGGCAATGCGCCTGACGAGATGATCTGTCAGTTGTTCGGCAACAAATCCTGTCCTGAGGATGACATCGTCCTTCTCTGTGTGGAGGTGTGATCATTATGAGCGGAACCCGGGGCATTTATGAGTTGAAAAAATCCGTCAATCGCCTTGAGATCCGGTTTTCGTCCACCATGAGTCATATCGATGATGTCTGCACTTCGGTCACCCTCTTTCTTGAATCTTTAGGCGATCACTTTGCCCCCCATATTTTTTCCGTGAACCTTGTCATTCGGGAAGGTTTGACAAATGCGGTCCGTCATGGCAATAAAAGTGATCCGGAAAGGACCGTAAGTTTCGGACTGGATATTGATACGGATAGTACCATCCGGGTCAGAATTGAAGATCAGGGAGACGGGTTCAACTGGCAGAAGGCAGGGCTTAGTCC
>PIVQ01000342.1 GCA_003354055.1 Desulfobacteraceae bacterium
CTCTGCCCGCTGTTTTTCCTCTTCAACCTGTTGCGTCCTTTCCCGAACCGTTATTTCAAGGTTGTTCCGCTCATTTTCAAGGTCCTCCTTTGCCGATTTCAACTCTCCAATGTCCTTGGTGATGGATGCAATGGCAAGTACCTGACCAGCCTCGTTTTTCAACTGGGACAGAGAAATTAATACAGGGATTTCAATCTTGTCACGGTTCCATCTGACCCCTTCCACATTCCGCACGGTTTCCCCGCCTTTACATCTGAACAGCAGCTTATCGGTCTGTTCGTGGTGATCCCCGGGAACGAGCAATTTCACCGGTTGTCCGAGAAGTTCATCCCTGGAGTATCCGTAACTGTTCTCTGCTTCCAGATTCACATCAGTAATTGTCCCGTTTAAATCTTCAATCACAATGGGATCAGTTGAATCCATGAAGACTTGTTTCCGTTCGGCAGCGTACTGCTCGGCCCTCTTACGCTCCTTATTTTCCCGAGTGATTTTCCTTCCGATATAGACCACTGCCAGGATGCCGAAAATTACAGATACGATTGAAACAACCATGGTTATCAGAACACCCAGGTCAACGGCAGCCTGTGCGTGAGGCCCAAGTTTATCCTGCTCTGCCTTGATGGCTTTAACCAATGTTTCCAGATGCCTTGCAACCTTAGGACCGATACGGTCAAGCCTGTCCGTCCAGATATCGTTCCGCTGAAGGATATTGGCATGGATCCGGATAAACGTCTGCAAACTTGTCTTTTTATGAGCGAGCAAGGTCTGTATAATTTCTTTGAGTTCAGTGTTTTGGACATCCTTTACAAGATTTCTCAGATGAAATTCCATTTCCTCTAAGTCATCTCTTGCCTTCTGATAATAGTCATAGTTGTAGTTGTTCAGAATAAGAAAATTTGCCATTTGCAGACGGGCCATAAGGAGGCTGCGGTGGGCAAGGCCTGCCTCATCCCTGTCGGTCTTCTCGATCAGATATATCAGATTTTTATCCATCTTCAGCCATATGACATCCAAAACCTCCCGCAATATTTTTTCACGTTCTCTCTGGAGAGAAACAATGGCTTCGAATTCAGTCACATACTCCTGTAAGCTCTCTTTAAAAGAATCAATGATGAAAAGGCGAAACGGATCAGAGGTCAATGCGCGGGCCTTCTTGATGAGTTCCAGAGTCTGGATGCCGCGTTGCCTCACACCGTTGAGATTCTCATCAGTAGGATGGCTTTGGTAACTTTTGGCAAAGAGACGGACCAGCAGCATATTCGTCTCAATCTGGCTTGCACCGACCGTCTGGCGGGCCAATGACCGGTATGCTTTGAAATCCCTGCCTGTTCCGACCAGGTTATACGG
This sequence comes from Desulfobacteraceae bacterium, assembly GCA_003354055.1. The sequence continues at coordinate 1,348 of PIVQ01000342.1, forward strand.
TCCGACAACGGATATAATCAGCAACAAAAGCAACAGGATGCTGAATACCGTAAACAATTTGGCTGTGAGATGGAATTTATTCATTTTGAGTATCGCATTACCTCTGTTGTGGACGCGTTAATGAAAAACCCAACTATTGGATTGGTTTACCCGGACAGTTTACGTACTTGCCATGATATGGGCAAGGAATTTTAGCAATAACTCCCAAGGCATACCCAAAGGGGCTAAGGATAAAACAGTTAAAAATCAGGGTTTCCCCGATTGATTTTTAGGGCACAATTTACTATGCAGGTATTATCACTTATTATCACTTATTCTCACTGTCTTTTGAGCCCCCCCAAAAAGTGACAATGCGGAGCTCTGACCCAGCACCTTTCCATAGCTTTTTCTTTTCCCGGCTGTGCCTCTCTTATATCTGCCGGTTCACCTTTATCTATAATCCTTAATTTACCCGGACTACAGCCAAGATTTACACCATGCCATTGGTGCGTTCACATATTTACTATACTTAATTCATATCCGGAGGAAAAAATGACAAAGAGATTGATCTTCGTGTTAATCCTGAGCCTTTTTCTTATGTCCTGTGTGCAGATTCCCATGGGCAGGTTCAACTCCTATCGGGATGCCTTTACGGCAGCCCGGAGTGCGTCTGAAGCCGTATTGGTTGAGCACGAAAAAGTCGAAAAACAACAAAAAGAGCGGAAACTTGAATTGGCATCATCAGAGGGAGAGGCCCCGAAACCCTTTCCGGACAGCTTTGATCCCCAGAAAGAATTGGAAAAAGCCGGAGAAAAAAGCGGCGTAGAGGAACGGCTGGCTGCCTGGGATGTAATCAGCCGCTATAACGATGCTCTGCTGGCCCTTGCCGAAGGGCAGACGCCCAAACAACTATCCGGCAGTTTTGCCGCCCTGGGCAAGAGTCTTGAAACCTTTGCAGGCTCACTGGGCGCTTCAATTCCAGGTCTGGGATCGGTCTTTAACGTTGCAAACACAATACTTATGGTCGCGGAAAAAGAACGGGTGCGCCAGGAGTTCAGCCGGGCATTAAAAGCCGGAGAACCTGTGATTATGAAGATCATTGATTTTTATATTGAGGAAACCCAATACTATTACGATCTTCGCCGCAGCCAGGTAGTGTCGGATATGGCCAAACAAAAGCGAAAAGTGCGTAACTATACAAAGCAGATGTATACCCTTGCACGCGTTTATAAGGAGCCGGACAAAACCTCGGATGAGGGAAAGTCGAAAGCGGCACTCAGCAAACGCCTGACAGCGGTAATGGCAGCTGTGGGCCTGCCCAAAGATATCGGCAGCACCCAAAACAATAAAAAGGAAACATGGGCAAACCTGCAAGGGAAAGGCAGTCAGCCATACACCCCGATTGTTGACACCCAGTTATTGCAGTTTATTCAGGCGGCTGAATCAGAGGTCGCCACTTATCAGTCCCTGGAAAAAAGCCTTGTCGCTTATTACGACACCCTCGGAGAATATATCCTTGTTCTTCAAAAACTAAAAATTATCCTGGAAGCCTTGCTGACTTCGGCAGACCAGCCCATGTCCCTTACCAGCACTGCCGAAACCGTTCTCAGGACGGCACTAAAGGTAAAGGCTCAAATCGAAGCATTATAGCCAGTCTCAGAAGGTTTTTTTAAGAATCGCTATGGATAACCACTAAGGAGGAACTCATGCCGGAAAACACTTTAGAACAGGCCCGAAATGCCTTTAACAAGGCCACTGCCCTGTTTAATACAATACTGGATGACGGAGATGCCAGTGACGATCAGATCAATGCGGCAGAACAGGCCATGGACAAAGCCCAAGTAGCATATGGAAAGGCAATACACTTCACACTGGACGAGCGGACAAAATTTCTACGCACCCTGACACAGGCACTAGAGCAGGTGATTGCATCCATTCAAATAAATCCCATTGGCGATATTTTAGACAAGGCAAATAAATTGCTCACCTCAGTTAATAGAATAATCAAGGATTAGGGCTTCTGCGTCCCATAGGGGGACAATTCCGTGTATTTAACGTAAACCGTTTAACAAGGAGGAATCATGACTTATCCATTTAAAAACCTGATATTTGAAGGCGGGGGTGTAAAAGGAATCGCTTATGTCGGGGCCATGCAGGTCCTTGGGAAGGAAAGAATCCTGGACAACATCAAACGGGTGGGAGGGACATCTGCCGGCGCCATCAATGCGGTTCTTTTTGCCGCCGGTTATACCAATGATGAAACATCCGGGATTCTTAAAAAACTGAATTTCAATGATTTTAAGGATGAAAGCTGGGGCGTCCTCAGAGACATGGAGCGGCTGAGAGAAGAATACGGCTGGTACAAGGGAGATTATTTCAGGGAATGGATAGGAGAATTACTGAAAAATAAGGTGGGGCATACCGATGTCACCTTCAAAGCCCTGAAAGAAAAAACAGGGCGTGATCTCTACGTGTATGCCACAAATATTTCAACCCAATACGGGGAAGTATACTCCACAGAGCATACACCGAGAATGCGGGTGGCGGATGCGGTCCGGCGTTCCATGTCCATTCCCCTGTTTTTCAGAGCCATCAGGGATGACAGGAATGATGTCTTTGTGGACGGCGGTGTATTGAACAATTACCCCATAAAACTGTTTGACCGGGAAAAATATGTGGATAAAAATAACCATAAAGCAGAGACAAAGTACTATGCAAAGGCAAATGAGGCCTTTACAGATAAGAGTCCGGGACACAGTCTGTATACATACAACAAGGAAACCTTAGGGTTCCGGCTGGACTCGGAAAAAGAAATCGCCGTATTCAGGGACGGTCAGGAACCCCAGCACCAGAACATTGAAAATTTCCTGGACTATACCATTCAACTGATCGAAACTATTCTAGATGCCCAGCTCAATACCCATCTTCACAGTGATGACTGGCACAGAACCATTTACGTGGACACCCTGGGAGTAAAAACAACGGAGTTCGACCTGTCTGACGAACGGAAAACCGCCCTCATCGAATCCGGAAAAGAGGCAACAACCAAGTACCTTGACTGGTGGAACGACCTCTCCGAGGATGTCGCCTTTAACCATCCTGAAAATTAACACTAAAAGGACCAGGAATAAACTTTTCCCGCTCTTCCCGCTCTTCTCGCTCTTCTCGCTTTTTTTCACCTCCCGCATATGATATACCACACCATTATAAACATACTTTCCATTAAGGGAACCCGGTGAAAATCCGGGGCGGACCCGCCGCTGTAAGTGGGGACAAAAACCGCAAAAGGTCACTGTGCTGTAAGATAAACGAATACGAAACAGCATGGGAAGACGCGGTGAGTAGTTAGATCCACAAGTCAGAATATCTTATGGAAAGACTAAACGTCTCGGAGAGACGGTAAATCCCCGGGCTGATGAAGTGTCGGCTCTTGGAGGCCGGCCTTTGGGAGTTTGTTATGGCATCATATCATTTGTTTCTGTTTGTCCTGTTCGTCTATATTTCCTTTCTGGTCCTTACCGGAATTTATTTCAGTAAAAAGCAAAAATCCCAGACCGATTTCTGGCTGGCAGGAAAATCAGCAGGATTTTTATCCATCGGATTTTCCGCTGCTGCCTCCTGGCTTACGGCAGGGGCGCTTCTGGCCGTAATCGGTTTTTATATGCTCCTGGGCATGGGATCGGTGTGGGGATTTGTGGCCCCCAATATCCTGGCCCTTTTCATCATTGCCTTTTTTGTAAAAAAGATAAAATCTCTGCCGGCCATTACCCAGCCGGAACTCCTTGAAATGAGGTACGGCAGCTTCTTAAGATTGCCCGTGGCCATCATTATCACCGTGGTCATGATCCTGTTTGCCGTTGCCGACATCAAGGGATTTGCCATGGTTCTTGAGATCTTTTATGGCATCAGTCCAACCTATTCCGCCCTGATCGTGGGATTGGCCGTTGCCATATATGTGACCCTTGGCGGTTTGTCCGCCGTCATTGCCACGGATATGGTTCAGTTCATCTGCCTGTCACTTTTTATCCTGGTCATGGCCGCAGTGGTGATGTCAGGGGCAGGCGGTGCTTCCGATCTGTCTTTGGGCCAGATGGCGGCAAACGCACCTGAAGGCTGGTGGAATCCGGCATCCATCGGATTGCCCATGATTCTGATCTTTGTTCTGGCCATAATTCCGGGATGGATAACGGAACAGGACCCCTGGCAGCGGGTATGGGCAGCCAAAGATGAACGCTCGGCCCGGAACGGCATGTTTCTGGGATCTTTCCTCGTGGCTGTTGTGTTCGGTGGATGCGCCCTGATTGCCTTAGGGCTGAATAACATCTATCCTGAAATTGCCAAGGCCGGTTTTCCCATGGGAATGGCCAAGGCAGAACCCGCTCTTTTGACCTTTATCATGGACAGTCAATTTTCCAGCATCAGCCTGGCCCTGTGCGCAGTCGCCTTAGCCACGGCAGCCATGTCCTGCACAGATACCTTTGCCGCCTCCGGCGCCTCCTGCATCGCCAGGGACATCTTCCAGCGGTATCTTTATAAAGACGCCACAATGAAGCAGATGCGCGTGGTAAACAGGTTCAGTGTTCTTCTGATTGTTTTCCTGGCCACCATGGGTTCTTTCTATATCAACAGCATCATTGACGCCATCCACATTGCCACCTTTATTGCATCGGCCTCCTATTTTTTCGCCCTCATGGGCGGCCTTTACTGGAAGCGTGCCACAGGCCCCGGTGCTGTTGCCTCCCTGTGGGCAGGATTCATTATCCAGACAGGACTGGTGATCTTTGACCTGGCCAAAACATCGCCCATGGCTCCCCCGTACCTGGAAACCATCCATCCCGTGTTCATGGGCCATGGGGTGATTGTTGCCATGCTCATCTCAGGGACTGTATTTGCCGGCGTTTCCCTTGCCACCAAACCATGTAAAAAAGAGCAACTTGACGTCTTTTTCAAAGATAAGGATGCCTCTTCTACGGAAACCGGTACCGGAGGTCATCTGTCTCCGGAAACCGAATAATTCGCACAAAAAAAACGCCCCTGAGTACTTGTAACTCAGGGGCGCCTGTTTAAAAAACGTTTTTTTGAATATAATTATCCAGATCCAATCTCTTTTGCCCGTCTAAATCACCAAACTGAAGGTGACACTTACGAAACACCATTGAACTGAACGGGGTAACATTCAGGACCGGATAGTCCCTTACCACCAGAAACCGCAACTCACCGACAAAACAGGACAGGCTAACCAGGGAAAGGGCAGAATCAATTGGAATCCCCGACTCATTTCCACTCTTGTCATCAATATATTTAAAGCAGAGACCGCCTTTGCTGATATCCTTGATCCGCCCTGCGGCACCAGAGTTTTCAATGGCGGCAAATGCATCTTCACCAGTCAGATATCGCTCTTCCTTTCGTCTTTCAATATTCGCAAAATCTTCCATTTTTCCACCTTCGTCTCAGATTGTCCGCTTTCCATCCAATACAGCATATCTGTCCATAAATAAATTTGAGAGTCATTGCACCGTTTTTAATACAGGGTCACACTTTCTTCATAACCACCTCTGTAAAACCCTTGTATCCCAGATAGAACCTTCCATCAGATGCCCGTTTGAAAAACAATCCCCTTCGGCTTCCGATCCATACGCCGTCAATAACCAGGCCGTGATAACCGTTGCTGACCTCTTTTGAATTCTGATTGTCCCACGTATAGGTTTTGCGCATCCGCCATGCAAACCGAAAGGCAATATACCCCTCAATACGCTGAATCTCCACAGCACACTTTTTAATATTATTTTCCCCGTAAAACTTACCAATGAACTTAGGGTGTATCCGCGTTTTCTCCCTGCAGAAAACATTAGGTGGAGTGTTCCATTTTTCCCCGGTTAAACGCATGAATTTATGCCGCCTGAGTTTCTCTGCAGACGTCTTTCGCCCGAGAACCCTATTAAAGCTGTCTTCCAGCTTCATGCGTAATGAGTAAGGCATGATAATCCCCTTTGAAAAAATCCCCCCGGAAAAAGCAACGTCAGAATCATCCTTGTCAATTGCTTAGCAAGAAAATAGAAAGTTGAGTATGACACTATTACATAGTATAGAAAAAAAGAGGGGTCAATAAAGGTAACTACCTATATTTGCGAATAAAACTGATTACCTTCAGATTTAGACGAAATTTGTGGAATAAGACTCATAAAATACTGAGAAAAGG
>PIVQ01001134.1 GCA_003354055.1 Desulfobacteraceae bacterium
GGTCCGAAGATTTCATCCTGATAAATTTTCATATCCGGCGTGACGTTGTCAAACAGGCAACCACCAAGGAAATATCCGTTTTCATATCCTTCAATGGAAAGATTACGGCCGTCAACCACCAAGTCAGCGCCCTCTTCTATTCCGAGGTCCACATACCCTTTTACCTTGGCAAAATGCTCTTTTGTCACCAGGGGCCCCATGTCATTGGCCGCATCATCCCCGGGTCCAATTTTCATTTTGCCCAGTTCAGCCTTAATCTTTTCGACAAAGGCATCCCCTGCCTCATCTCCGATGGTTATGGCCACAGGTACTGCCATACAGCGTTCGCCACAGGAACCGAAAGCTGCCCCCATCATTGCAGAAACGGCATTGTCCATATCAGCATCCGGCATGATGATGGCATGGTTTTTCGCACCGCCAAGGGCCTGAACTCTCTTGCCGCTGGCACAGCCTGTGGTATAAATGTATTCAGCAATGGGGGTGGACCCCACAAAACTCACCGCCTGAATCCTAGGATCGGTCAACAGGGTGTCAACGGCTTCTTTGTCGCCATTGACAATATTAACAACCCCATCGGGAAGCCCGGCCTCTTTTAAGAGTTCAATGACACGATAAACGGCACTGGGGTTCCTCTCCGAGGGTTTGAGGACATAGGTATTGCCGCAGGCAATGGAAGGAATCATCATCCAAAACGGCACCATAACAGGAAAATTAAAGGGGGTTATTCCGGCACAGACACCAAGGGCCTGCCGCTCGGACCAACTATCGATGCCCGTTCCCACATCCTTGGAATGCTCTCCCTTGAGGAGTTCCGGCACACCGCACATGAATTCCACAACCTCAACGGCCCGCAAAAACTCCCCATGGGAATCATTCAGTACCTTGCCATGCTCCTGGGTCAACAGCAGGTCGATCTCCTCTGCATGTTCGTCTAAAAGTGCCTTGTAACGAAACAATATTTGTGCCCGTTTTGACGGAGTTGTATTTCTCCATTTTGGAAAAGCTGCCTCGGCGGCGGCAATAGCCTCTTCCACAGTGGCCTTGGAGGCCAAAGCGACCTGTTTGGTTATTTCACCCGTGGCTGGATTATATACATCACCAACACGTGTGCCCGGATCAACAAATTGCTTACCATTGATGAAATGTTCAACTTTCTGTGTCATCTTTTTTAACCTCCACTTTGTCTTGTCCCATAATTTGTATGGGGTAACTCAAAAGGGTTATGTTATATTTATACTCTTTTGTTTTCTCAATATCTTTTTTGCGGCCTTAGGATAATAATTTTGTAGCCGATCCTTAGGCTACCCATTGGATGCAACCGTTTGGGCAAGCATCGATCTCATCCTGGATCTCATCTTCAGACGCACCCGATTGGTTATGCACTTCAGCAAGGTTGGTATCATCCATTCTGAAAACCTCTGAAAGATCGGAACACGAAGCACAGCCTGCGCAATTATCTTTATCAATATACAACTCTTTAGCCATTATATTTCCCATAAAATAATTTCGTTAAACTTCAAATTTTGGATTTAAATAAAGCGACACATATATTATTCAATACAGAACCGGATAGTTCCTTGTCTGACGGCTCTGTTGAAGGGATTTCGGAAAAAACCATTGGTCTTGTGTGATACGGGATAGCTGGAAACCTGCCTGCCGGAAAGCAATTCTTGTTACCGCAGACAGGTTTCCATTTCGCACTCTTTTAATCGCTAATAAAATAATTTTTTATGCGGTTTCCCAAAAGACAATATCTTCCAAGGTTTTTCTTGGCCGGGGAGCAGGATCTTCGCCCGGATATCCGATTGGCAGTAAATCATGTACGAACCAGTCCTTTGGAAGGTCTAAA
>PIVQ01000343.1 GCA_003354055.1 Desulfobacteraceae bacterium
TTACAGTCAACAATCGCAAGTTCCGTATTCCCCATGATGATGCCCAGGATATTGTTAAAGTCATGGGCCATTTTCCCTGCTATCTGGCCGACCAATGCGTGTTTACCTTGTTCCATGGCGACCTTCTGGGCTTTCAGTTTATCGTTTTCAATCTGTTTGCTTCTGGTGATATCAATTGCCACACCGCCTACCATGGCTGATTTACCTGAACGGGGAATCTTAAATTTATGGGTCTCATAAATGCGATCCTTGCCATTTTCACAGGGGACAGCTTCGATAATTCTGAAGTATCCTTGATCCAAAGCTTTTTGGCTGTCTTCGACCATTTTTTTTGCAATGCCATCGGGGAACAGTTCAAAGGGTGTTTTCCCTATCCAATTGTTGGGACCCAGACTTTCGTTCATGTATTTGTTGGCAAAGAAAATTTTATTGTTTTCGTCTTTAATAAAGACACATGCGGGAAGGTAATCCATAAACAAAGAAAACAACTCCTCGCTTTCTCTTAACGCAGTTTCCGCCTTCTTTCTGTCATCTAACATCTTGTTTGTAGACCTGGCGATTTTTCTAAATTCGGTGAGATGGATGAGGTCAGCATCAATATGGCTTGTATCAAGACTTGACTGGCTCAGGAAGTAAGAAAACGTGTCGATTGATTTCTGAAGTTTTACTGAAATGCGTCTGAACCAGAAATAAACCAGGCACAAAAGTAAAACGATTATCCCCACACTCCTGGCGATTCTTTCCTTTAATCCATCTATAAGTGTGGCCCTCATCTCTGCTATTGTCTCTTCAATGGAATCAATATAAATTCCTGCGCCAATGATCCATTCCCACTCATCAAAGCCCTGGACAAAAGAGATCTTTGGTGTTGGTTCGGAGCTGTTTATTTTTCTCCAGGCATACTGAACAAACCCTTCTCCGGATTTCCGGACCTTTTCCTGCTGTAGTTGTATAATTTTTATGCCGTTCGGGTCTGTCAGGTTCAGGAGGCTGCCGCCTCCTGTTGTAATTTCACCATTGGAAAAAAGCGGTTCCCCCTTATACGTACTTCCAAAAAAGTAGCCCTCTGCTCCGAATTTGAGATTAACAAGGCGATTCAAAACGATTCCCTGAACGCGCTCTTTTGCGTCATCAAGATACTCACCCGTTCCCAAATACCAGTCCAGCGGTTTGAAATATTTTACAAAAGATGTTTTCGGATATGATGATGCCGGATCCTTTCCTGGTTTTGGCCAGTAATGGGTGACGAATCCTTCTCCTTTTGTTTTGGCGATTTTAATTTCATCACGCAATACAAAATTTCCTTTTGAGTCCTGTAAATCAATAACGAGCGTACCTTCGACCTCCGGGCGTACCGGATATAATTGTTCGATGCCGTCCATGCCTGCGGCAAAATAATACCCGCGGCCTCTATAGAATCTAACGGGCCTTAAAGCATCCTTAATCATTTTTTCAATTTCAGGAGTACTTTTTGTTTTCATATTCTGCCGATATATATTCGTCGCAATATCATATGCCTCATAGACACGATCTTTCAGGCTTACCATCAGATCCTTTTCAGATTGCATCTTCATATCCTTGATATAATCTACTGCAAGAGCTACCTCTTTTTGCAGGGCATGTTTCCGGGACTGGATATATTTTTGCCGCAAATTCTTAGACTCAGACTTAAAACCGGTATACTCAGCATGTATCCATATCAATCCCCACAATCCAATGGCAACGATAACAATCAAGATCATCTGCTGAAGAAACATCGTTTTGATGCTTGAATTCCTGCTCCCCATAAGCCTCCCATAAAGCCATACTATTGTGAATGTCGCTAATTATTGTCCTTAAATTTGATGTGTAAAGGCAAGTATAGTTAGACTAAGTGATAATCGCAAGCAATGAATCCCTCATACGACAGCTGGTTATGGGACGCAGATTTACGCAGATAAGAGCAAAAACTCATCCCCCCTGCAGACAGATTATCACAGACTTATCCCCAAGACTGAGCAGCAGAAAGAAAAGTTCTTGACCTCTGGTGTATGATAATTATCTTGACAGGACAATTCGTTGCATTTGCAACTAATTTACTTTATTTGAAGAGGCAAAGAGCAAAATGGCTGCAGAGAAAAAATCCGTTGGGTATAGAATTGCAAAACTCCACAGAATTTATCTGGCATTTGTCAGAGAAAAAATTGAGTCCCTGGACATTCAGCCGGGCCATCTTCCCCTGCTGGTTTACCTGTTGAACAATGATTCGCCCCTGACTCAGGATGCCTTGGCAAAACTGGTGTTTATAGACAAAAGTGTAGCGGCAAGGGGAATTGCACAATTGGAAAAAAAAGGGTATCTTCACAGGTCCCCGAACCCCGAAGATCTGCGTCAGAAGCTTGTAGTCCCCACCCCCAAAGCTTTGGCCATAAAAGACAGATTGTTCAGTTCTCTTCTGGGAACCAGCGAACGGCTTTTAGCACCGCTGTCCCCGGAAGAACAGGCCACTATTCTGGCCTTGTTGGACAAAATGCTCAATGCAGCATTGGATGAATCCACCTCTATTTAACCCCAATCAGGATTGTATCATGCAGAATATTTCCCCCCAAAGTTTTCCAGTGAAAGTCGAATCGACCTGGTTTATGCTTCCGCTTGTGGGGCTTTTAGCAGCCTTTCCCCCCATTGCCACCTCCATGTACCTGCCGGCCATGCCTCATTTACAGTCTGTCTGGAATGTCGAACTCAAGACCATCAATTTGACTCTGGTCTGCTTTTATCTGAGTTATTGTTCATCCCTGCTGGCCTACGGACCTATTTCAGACCGCATTGGACGGCGTCCGCCGCTCATGGTGGGAATTCTTGTTTTCATATTCGGAAGCCTGTTATGCGCCAATGCCGAGTCAGTTCTTCAACTGATCTGCGGGCGTATTTTCCAGGGACTTGGTGCAGCAGGGCCTTCAGCACTGGGCCTTTCCATTATCAAGGATAAGTATGCCGGCCCGAACCAGAAACGCGTGTTGGCGATTGTCGGGCTGCTTATTTCCCTGGCCCCCATGATGGGGCCTGTTCTGGGAAGCTGGACTCTAAAGTTTGCCAGTTGGCATTTTATTTTCATTCTCCAGGTCATGCTGGCTGCCGTGGCCTTTACAGGGGTCTTAAAATTGCCTGAAACCCTGGCCAGAAAAGAGAAAACCCCTTATACCAAGATGGCAAGGCCATATTTGATCCTGTTAAAAAACAAGCGTTTTGTTCTTCTGAATTTTTCCTTTGCCGCATCCATGTGGCCCTTGTTTGCCTTTGTTGCCACTTCAGCAGACATCTATATTGTTCGGTTTGGGGTTTCCCAGCAGGCCTATGGCTTCTATTTTGGAATGACCTCCATGGCCATGATGGTCGGAGCCAGCATCTGTGTGAGGGTTTCTGAAAAAGTAAAGGATATGACCATGATTCGCCTGGGATTCGGTGGGATGTGCCTCTCAGGGCTGGCACTCTGGCTGGTCCCTTTTTCAGGGCCCGTTCACTTTACCCTGGTCATGTTTTTGGCCATCCTCAGTTTTGGATTGACCCGGCCCTTCAGCGTATCCATGGTCCTCAACAGCATTGACTGTCACGCCGGGTCAGCCTCTTCTCTGATGATGTTCGCCAATTTTGCCATGGGTGCCCTTTCCGCCTGGTTCATCTCTCTGGGCTGGCCGGACAGCATTCACGTCCTCGGCCTGATGTCCATGTTTTCCGGAGCATTCATACTGTTCATGGTGAACCGGGTCTCTGGTTGAATTCCCATAAAGGAAAAAGGGATATTAAAGCCTTGTATATTGCAAAAAACCAGGGGCGAAATAGAGCCGTTTTTCTATAACAATTTCAGGGAACCTTTATCAACGCTGATCAGGATGTTTAAACTGTCAGGCAGGTCTTCAAAAGCACCCACCTGCCCGGACAGCAATGCTTGCGGAATTCAATACAGCTAAGGATCGGCTCGTTAAATAAAAATCCATATCTGCTTCATTAAAAAGTTACTTTACTTTTGGTGGCTTGCAATTCTATTATGATTCAACCGTAAACCATACCTTAGAAAACCTATGAAAGTAGATCTGGCAAAATTTAACAAAATTCTTGCCAAGGCGGCGTCTTTTGGTGTTTTAAAAGGCATTATTCCTGTCCTGGACGGTTTCTCGTCATATGATCCGGAGACACGGAAACGTGCCAGAGAAGGACTGTTAGCCCTTCAAAAACAAATTGAAAAAAAAATGGCCGCCCATGGTAATGCTCATGTAAAGGCCATGGGCGAGGCTGCTGTTTTTTCAGCGCTTATTTATCATGAAATCTGTACAAACCACAGTTTAACGGAAAATGATGTCGGCCTCTTTTTTAACACCCTGATGGGGACGGGGGAAAAGGGACGATTTTATGCCTGGCAGATCTGGTGTAACCGGTATGGCAAAAGCCCTTATTTAAGACATCAGGTTGATTTTTTTCCAGATGATGTGAAACTATATTTTGTTGAACAATACCTTAATGCCGACCTTCGAACAAGACGAACGTATGCACGTTTTTTCCGGGAGCTGCTTGCCGGTATAAAGTCAAGAGAGGCTGTGCTCACCCATCTTGGGCAAATAGTCAGGCAAAATCAGGATTTTGACCCCTTTTGGTACAACCTGCCCCCGGATCATTTGGCCCCGGACCCCCTGTATGATGGGGAACTCGCCTCTGATGACGAGAAAAATCGTGCCAATGCCCTGGCGGTTCTGTCCCTGATTTCCCCCCCTTTAAAGGAAAGGCTTTTAAAGAGCATACTGCAGAACGACCCGTCCCCCCTGGTGCGGATAACTGCTTTCCAGGTGATTGAGTCTGCATTGCCCCGCACCTATTCCGGGCTGACAAAGGCTCTGCTGCCCTTTTTGGCTAAAAAAGATGATCATAGGGAGGCCATGGCCGTATTTAGAGCCCTGATCGCATCAGGCCTTGTACCGCCCCACCGGCTCATGAGCAGGGTAATGGCAGACCACAGGCAGCTTATCCCGCCGATCCTCAAAGAGATCCGGAGTTGTTCAAGGATCGCCTTTTTCTTTGTCCAGGATATGGCTGTTGCCCCGGACTGGTATTTTACCAGACAGAATCCTGTTTTTGGTGCCATGTTTGCAGGCATTGCCTCCCGCCGGCCTTTTGAAACCCTGAGACTTCTTGAATTGTCCGGAGAAAAAAAGATATCGGCTCTGATAAGAAGCCGGCTTGAGACGGTCTGCTCAGAATTTCACCAAATCGCAGACAAGGCGCAGGAAAGGAGCAGGCTGCAGTGGAAAAGCCCGCCGACACCCCAGAGGATCAAAGAGATGGCGGAGCCGGATAAAGACGGCTCTTCCCTGGACAATGAATCTAAAATTCGTATTTCGGATTTTTCATTCCACCAAACCCAATTCACAGGGATGATCTCCCCTTCCCACAGATATCTATTTGATAAAACCCGTTTTCACGACTGTGATCTGTCCGATCTCAAAGTTGAAAACAGTTCATTTAACCGCTGCGTTTTTAATCAGGTGGATTTGACCGATACCCGGTTTTCCAATGTTAGTTTTGACGGCGCTGTTTTCGCAGATGTCACGGGCCGGGGTGCCGTTTTTCACAGATGCACGTTTCGCAATGCCAAGTTCCATGAAACTGATTTTACATCCAGCCGGTTAACTGAGTGCCTGATCACAGATGCCATTTTTTATAAGACAGATTTTTCCTTTGCCGTTTTTTTGGGAACAAGCCTGATCTCGTCCCGAATGTTCAAGACTAACTTTTCATACGCTGCCATGGAGCAGGTTGTTTCATACGGTCTTAAGGCCATTGACTGCCCTGGATGTTACGCAGGTTCCAATCATTTAGCTGCCGGCCACATGGAAGATAACCTGGATAATTTAGAAGAATTTAAGATGCCCAATGTTTCCCTTGGGGTTCTCCAGCGGATTCGTCTGATTATTTTTGCCTTTTTTACCGGATACGGCCATGAAAAGTTTATGGGAAAAAACCGGTTGGCACTCTTATCCGCCAGTGATGTCTTCATGCAAAAGGCCTTTGATCTCTTTGAAATTATTCCCCTGCTTCTCCATGAGAACCTGAGTTTTCCAGGGTATAATGCCTATCATCAAAATGCCCCTTGCGGCATCAGGCACTATACCCCGCCGTTGGGTGTGCGATCCGTGTTGGGAAAATATCTAAAGAAGAAATCCGTCCCGCTTCCGGCAGGGGAACATTTTTTTATTGAAGGACTTTTCACTATCGGCAGCGCAGGCACCATTGCCCAGAATAAGACATCGGATATTGACTATTGGGTATGCATTGATGATCACCTCTATACACCGGAGATGACCAAAAACATTGAGGAAAAACTGGAGAAACTGGAGAACTGGGCTCTGGATCATTTCAAAACGGAAATCCACTTTTTTATCCTTTCCCTGAAGCAGATAAGACAAAACGCATTTGGAGATACCAATGCCCAGGGGTCAGGGTCGGCCCAGGCCGTTATCCTCAAAGACGAATTCTACCGGACAATGATCCATATTGCCGGCAGGGTACCGCTATGGGCCGTGCTGCCCCAGGCTGTGAGCCGGCATCATTATACACCGCTTAGGAACCTTATGGGCCAGAGCCCTGCGATCTATCCCTATATGGATCTGGGTAATATCAATCATATTTTATCTGAGGAATTTTACGGTGCATTGATCTGGCAGCTTTTTAAGGGGGTGCAGAAAGCATTTAAATCAATCATCAAGCTGGCTCTTGTGGAGATGTATTATCTGGCATCGCCATCTTCTCCGCTGCTGTGTAACCGGTTTAAGGAAAACTGGATCAACAGGTCTGCATTAACAGGTGCCGTGGACAACGATCCTTACTGTGCCCTGATTAAAAGTCTTGTGAATTTTTATACTCGGAAGAACGACTTAAGGTCCGCTGACCTGATCAAACTCTGTTTTATCCTTCAACTAAGCGATTTAAATCCGTCTGAAGCGAAAAAAACGGTTTTTGAAATCAAAGAAACCATGGTGAAGGAGATGATCGCCGGGAGTGGATGGGAGAATAATTATGTGTTTAAGCTGGGCAACCTGAAAAAATGGCATTTCAGCAATATTATCAAAATATCGGACATCATAAAAAAACATTTTCTAACCCGGTATAAGACCTTGCGGCAGAACCTGGGATCGGACAAGGCCAACCTGATGTCCGCAAAGGACAGGACCATTCTTGCCAGAAGGATGTATGTTCAGTTTTCCACCCAGCCTGACAAACTTGAAAACATGCTTCTGGTTGTCCGGAATCAGAAATACTTCCAGGAACTCATTCTCAACCATGACAGAACAGGGAATTGCTGGCACCTGGTCCACCGGTCGGGAAGGGCTGGGAAAAAAAAGGAAGAAACACTGAAAACAGCCTCAACCATTGAAGAAATTGCCGCCTGGATGATCAACAACCAACTGTATACCCAGGACACACTGATCCAGATGGCTCCCAATCCCACCTATGTGACCTCTGAAGACGTCAACCGGCTTTTTTCAACTATGCA
>PIVQ01000344.1 GCA_003354055.1 Desulfobacteraceae bacterium
CCCGATGCCGATGATACTCAAAAGCTGAACGCTTGTCATTGGCCCTTTCTTCCTTCCATATGGGGCGCAGCATCAGGAGTCCCATGGCGGTATCGACCTCGAATTTCGGCTTCCTGAAAACGATTTCCAAAACCCGCGCACAAAGTTGTCCCGACGCATCGTACAGCTCAAAATCGAATTTGGGCATCCGGTTTCTCTCTTCGGTTGCGGCGCCTCCGGATTTCCTGGCGAACGACCACATCGGTGAAGTGGTGCCGCTGAAAATTTCAATGGTTTTCAGACTGAAAGGTATTGAAAGCTCGAACGCCCCTGAACTGTCGAACAGGCAAGATGCCGCCTGCAACGCTGCATCCAAAAGGCCCGGATGCAGAACGAACCCTTCCATGGTCGGTTGTACGGCGGAAGGCAGCGTCAGCCGCGCCATGGCGCAATCATCGCCCAATAATATCGTCTCGATCCCCCGGAAGCTCAAACCAAGATCCAGGCCGGCGTCTTTCAACCGCCCATAATGCTCGGCGGCAGAGATGACGGCCCGGCTGCATTGAGCCTTCAACGCCTTTATATCCGACACGCGTGCCCCTTCGCCCCGTTTCAGGAGCGCCGTCCCCTGGCTGAACACTTGTACCGGTGCCTCATCGGGCCCGGCACCGGACCCTTCGTATATTTCGTACCCGACCTCTCCGTTTTCCAATGGAAACAACCCGATGTTCACATGGACAGGCCCGCTCGCAGCAACTATCGGCCGTACCCAGACCACGTTCTTGAGCACAATCGCCGTCCGTTCCTCTTCCGGAACACCCGCGGCCAGTGCCAAAGCGCATCTCGCCATTTCGAGGTGCGCCACTCCAGGCAATACCTTTCGGCTCTCAACGCGATGATCCGCCAGGAAAAACTCATCACCCGTGAAAGTTGCGCTGAAACGCTGCTCTGAAAAATCGGAGGTGTTCCGGTGAAGCAAGGGGTGCAGTTTTATTTCCCCCCCTGTGATCCCCGACATCTGCACTCCTGCATCCGGTAGCCAATGCCGTTCGCCTTTAAAAGGATAAACGGGAAGCGGCACCTTCTGAAAGGAGCCGTCGGGGTAAAACGCCCTAAAGTCCGTTTCTACACCCTTTAGCCACAGTTTTAGCATCGTTTTTCCAACGATGGCGGCGGGAGCGTCTCCCAAATCCACGACAACCGAAACCGATCCTAACACGCTCAATCGCCCGATATCGAAACAAAGCATGTCGGAGGGTTCGCATATCACCGTATTTTCGGTTTTTTTCAGCCACCCGGCAAAATCGCCAATCTCCGTGAGCTTCTGTTTTTTCAGGATGCTGCAGTGAGTTCCGGCATCAATATTCTTTTGATTTCGATTGAGTGTATCAGCGGCAACTTCGAAATCCGGATTTTCATCCTGTAACAGGGTTAGGGCGATCTCCTTTGGCATGACATTGTCGGTGATGAGATCAACAATCTCAAAAAATTCAGGGGAAGCTTCTATCGGTTTTTCGGAAATATTCCATTTCCGATTCAGCTTGCGGATACAATTGGCGATGATAACGGAGAAAACACGTTTTTCATCCTCAAAGCGTGTTTCATCATTGATGATCAGCCGGATGCTGCTCCCTTTTGCTTTGAGAACGGCATCCCATTGCCTCACATAATTTCTAAAGGTAAACTGGTTATCCAGCATCGATTTCGCCTTGGACAGATAACAGGCTGCGGCTTCATCCGTAATCGAGAGGTTCTCCTTAAGGCTTTTCAGGTATTCGGCTTCAAAATATAAGGGGTTCGCGGGTTTCCGGGCCACAGGGTCGAAAAAAGCAATGTCCGGCCGGCGTAACACGATATGAGCCGCATCCAACTTGCCCGATAAAAATCCCAGCGCATCATCAACCGAAAGGGCGGAGCTTAAGGCCAGCGCAGTTAAAAAGCCGCTGTTCTTTGTTTCACCGGCCAAAAGATCGAGTACAATACCGCCGGTTTCAAGAAAGGATTTTAAAAACGCATACCCCGCCATGAACCTGTATAATCGATGGTTTGCGGTCCATTTTTTACGACGAAACCCCCGCAACTTTTTCTCCCCGGCATCGATTTTTTCAAGGGCTGCGGCCATCGTTGCGATCTCCCGTTCAAACGGAGTATTGTCTTCCAAAAGAGGCTTGATATCCTCCCAGCCTTTCCAGTCACAGTCTCCAATACGCAGGCAAAGGGGCGGTTTATCGTGTTTGAGAAAAGAAGAGGGTGCGGCATCCAAAAAACCAAGTAATTCATCATTGTTGCCCACGATACATCCGAAACGGTAAGAAAACGCCTCCCGGCCTGTGGCCAGGGTTTTACAGATATCCCCCATGGCCAGACGCTTAAATTGATCGCTACGGGCAAAGGCTTTCCAGCTGTCCAGCATCGCAATCAGGCTTTGTTCCGATTTGGCGGAAAGGGTAAACAGCCCCCCGCCATTGTTTGCTTTTTCCGGCGCAGGTATGGAGGCAGGCGCTTCCAAAACCATATGTGCATTGGCCCCACCGAACCCGAAAGCGCTGACACCCGCCCGCAACGCTTTTCTTTTGCTCGTATTTGTCCAAGTACTTAGTTCCGTGGCCACCCGGAACGGCGAGTCTTCAAAATCGATAACAGGATTCGAAGTGTTGAAATTGAGGCTCGGCGGAATCTTTTTGGCACGCATCATCGTCAGGACTTTGATAATGCCCGCCATACCAGCAGAACCGCCTGTATGGCCGATATTCGTTTTTACGGAACCTATTTTGCAGAATTGTTTTTCATCGGTATGATGGCGAAAAACATTCGTAAGCGCCTCAACTTCGATGGGGTCTCCGATCAAGGTTCCGGTGCCGTGTGCTTCAATATAATTGATTGACTCAGGTCTGAGGCCTGCCTGTTCATATGCCGCAGACAGCACATCAGCCTGGGCCGTTGTACTCGGGGAGGTAATGGTGATACCGCTTCCCCCGTGATTCGTTGCGACCCCCTTGATAATGCCGTAAATATGCTTTTTCCCCCTGACGGCATCCTCAAGCCGCTGCAACAACAAAACACCGACGCCGTCTCCCAGGACAAAGCCGTTGGCATCCTTGTCAAAGGTTTTGCATCGTCCGTCCGGACTTACAATATGCGCCTTGGAAAAAGCGATGTATTTGAGAGGGTGGCAATGCACGCAGGCGCTTGTCACCAGGGCATATTCAGCTGACGAAGACAAAAGGGCCTCCCTGGCCTTTTCAGCGGCGAATAAAGATGATGAGCAAGCTGTGTCGAGTGTCATACTTGTGCCGCTCAACCCCAACACATAGGAAATCCTGTTCGCCAGCAAACTGCTGTGGTTGCCGAGCACCGTATGGATATTGATATCGGAGGACAGTGCATTCAGGATATAATCCCAGTCCGCTGCCCCCACGTACACATCCGTTCTTTTCTCCCGGAGTTCCTTTAAGGCCACTCCCGAATCCTCTATGCAATGCCAGACTTCTTCCAGCAGAAGCCGTTGCTGCGGATCCATATACCTGGCCTCACCCGGAGGAATATTGAAAAACCTGTTATCAAACCTATCGAAGTCGTCAATAAGTCCGTACCATTTGCTGATGCTTTTGTTCGGTTTTTCCGGATCTGGCGAATAATATTTGTCTATTTCCCAGCGTTCAGGCGGAACCTCTTTAATGGAACTTATGCCTTTTTTAAGGTTATCCCAAAACGCGTCGTAATTGTTAGCCCCTGGAAACCTGCATGCCATACCGATAATTGCAATGTCGGTCTTTTTGTATTTCGGTTTGGATGACATTTTTCCCCCTATCATTCCCACACGCCTGTAAAACACAACTCAAAATACAACTGAAAAATTGAGTTTGCAAAACAGCACTGGGCTATCTTATTCTTGTAAAATAATTCTGATGAAAATTCCTGAATGATTTGCCTTTTCGTTGAGAGAAAGCCTCACTGCGCTCTCGATTTAAAGTATATCCAGACGCCGTTCCCTTATAAAGGGCGTCACTCCCGTTTATGAACGGCATCGGATACTATTTTTCCTTCCTCCATTTTTATAATCCTGTCTGCCGTATCAAAATATCTGTCGTCATGGGATACAGCAATGACCGTTTTTCCCATTATTCGCATATCGTTGATGAACCTGTTGTAAAATCGTTTCCGGAATTCCGGATCCTGATCCGCCGCCCACTCGTCGAAGACATAAACCTGTTTATCTTCCAGCAAACCTGCAATATAGGCCAGGCGCTTGCGCTGCCCGGTGGAAAGGCTCGTATCGGAAAATTTTTTATCTGTATACTCCGTCTTTTGCGCCAGCCCCATTGTCCTCAAAAGCCCGTTTACCTTGTCGGCATCTATATCTTCCAACCCGTAAAGCTTCTTGAATATATAAAAATCGGTGAACACGGTGGAAAAAAGTTCCCTGTACGACGTCAGATCCTCGCGCGACACCACGCGTCCGTTTATGTAGATGGTCCCGTTATCCGGATAATAAAGACCTGTGATAAGCTTCATGAGCGTCGATTTTCCACTGCCGTTCCCACCGATGATATAAATCACCTCACCTTTTTTAAAAGAGAAATCCACCGGCCCCATCTGAAACAGGGTGTCTCCGTTTTCTCCGGCATAGCGAAATTCGAGAGATTCTAGGCTTATCGATTGGAAGTCGGGCACCTCCGGCACTGCATCAGGGATATGCAATTCAAAGTCATCGATGAGTGCGTTCAATTTCTCTATATTCGCAATCGAAACTGAAACACGGAAATATTGAGGCATTATGCTGATCGCCATCATCATGGGCCCCCATAAGAAGAGCAGCGAGGAAGCAAGGCCTACTACGTGTTCGTTGTCGATCACATCAATCAGGGGGAGTAGGAAAACAATCACGCCAATCAAGCATAAAAAGGAGCCATTCACCAACAAAAACGTATCGTTGAGTGTCGTCGTAGCGTCGGTTTTCAGCTCTTGGACCTCTCCGGCAATCGCTTTGTAGTCCTTGTAAAAGTCTTCATTTTTTGCTTGATTAAGCTTGAGTTCTTTAAAACCTGCCAAAACATCGTTGAGCCTGTCGAGAAGCTTTGCTTCCTTGTGCTTCGAAAGCGTCATTTTCTTTTTAACCGGAATGGAGGCAATCGAATAGGCGACAACGGCCAGAGCCATAAGAAGGATCATGAGGATTGCGCCCTTAAAGGAGATAAACATCATATAGATAAAAATCGACACAAACGACACCATCCCTTCAATTGACATGACTAAAGTGGGGGCCGTCCGGAAGAGCACCCCTGTGTCCTCAGTTAGCCGGTTGAAAATTTCGCCCTTGCCGACACTTTCGATAAACCTAAGCTCAGTGAAGCGGAGTTTTTCAATAATATCAATGCGGACCTTTTGGACGAGTTCTCCTGTCAGTACGGAGGTGGCGTTCATATAAATTTTCTTGGAATGAATATGCAAAACGATCAGCAACAAAAGTATCAGAAAATGGCGCGGGTCAGAGGAAATCTCATCCCCTCCGATACAGTCGTTTACCGCTTTCAGGATGAAGGCATATGAGATTCCCGCAATTGTGGAATGGGCGATGATTGTCTTCTTTGAGGTATCGATATGCTTGTTTATAAAGTGAAGAATCTCTTTCATACCACCACGATTTTCCCTTCATCCATTTTCACAATCCGATCCGCGGTGTGGAAATAGTGATCGTCATGGGACACCGCGATTATTGTTTTCCCCATGGCGCGCATATCCTCAAGGAAGATGTTATAAAATTTCTTCCTGAATTCCGGATCCTGATCCGCAGCCCATTCATCAAAAACATAAATCTGCTTATCCTCCAGAACTGCCGATATATATGCGATTCTTTTGCGTTGCCCTGTGGAAAGCCGTATTTTTGTAAATTTATCTTCAAAGTATTTCGTCTTATGGTCGATCTCCATTTTGCGAAGAAGATCATTCACTTTATTCTCATCAATCATCTCCAGGCCGTACAGCTTCTCAAAAATATGGAAATCGGTAAAAATAGTCGCAAAGAGTTCCCTGTACACCGGGTATGTTTCGCCTGTTATTCCTTTCTTTCCCAAAGTGACCAACCCACCTGGCTCAGGATGGTATAAACCGGTTAGAAGCTTCATGAGTGTGGATTTTCCACTTCCGTTTCCGCCCGTTATAAAAACAACCTCTCCTTTTTTGACTGAAAAATCGAGCGGACCTATCTTGAACAAGGTTTCCCCGTCGTGGCTTCGGTAGCAATATTCAACGCCATTGAGGGTGATTTCCGTAAAAACCTCAGGGATCGGCGTCCGGCCGGGATAATCCGGCTTGGTATCCTCGAACATCGCATCAAGTTCATTAACCTGGTGAATGGCGACCACAAGCATGGTAAATTGTCTCGAAAGCATGAAAATCATTACTATGGGCCCCCATAGAAAAAGCATAGAAGAGACAAGGGAAGTAATGGTCTCCTTTTCCGATACGCCTAAAACGGGTAAAACAAAAATCGTACCCATCACAATAATGAAATAGGATGACATCATTAGCACCAGACTATTGTCAAGGGCCGTGGAAGCCTCGGTTTTCTGCCTTGCCGTTTCTCCGGATATCGATTCTATCTCTGCGAAAAGATCGTTGTTTTTCTTATAATTTATCCGTATTTCTTTAAAGCCGTAAAGAATATCGTTCACACCGTCAAACAATGCTGATTCCTTGGCATCGGATAATTTGAGTTTTTCCGTGGCCGTAGCGATGTATCTCGAATAGGAAAAAAACATCACAGCGCCTACGATCATAATCATTGAAAGACTCAGAATGGAAAGATAGGCAATGTAGCAAAAAATGGCCAAAAGGGAGAATATTGACTCCATCACCAAAAACAGAGGGGGGGCTCCCTGGGAAATGGCATCCGTGCTCTCGGTCAAACGGGTGTAGAGGGTACCCTTTCCGATCTTTTCGATGAACGCAAGTTCACTGTTCCGGATCTTTCCTACTATATCCACCTTAACGTTTCGTATGACATTCTCCGCCGCAACCGTCCCCATGTTCACCGAACGCCTCTTGAAAAAAACATGGATCAGGCAGGCGAGAACGAACATCACCAAAAGATTTACTTTCAGGGAATCGTTCCCGGCGGAAACGTGCTGCATCGTTGAATTGATAGAGGCGAGCGCCAGGGCGTATGTTATGCCGGATATAAGACTGAAAAGAGTAATTTTAATCTTTGGTGCCCTAGAAAATTTATTGAAAAATTCTATGACTACCTTAACTACCTTAAGACCCATTTATTGTTCACCTTGAAACAGCCTTTAATTTTAGTTTGATTCCACCGGATCCATTATGAGACTTTTATTCGTACCGCCTTTGTGCAGAACTTCCAAAAAATCTTGAATAGGATACGGCTGGCCGATGAAGGGGGCTCGGCCAGCCGCTCCCACAAAAATCCGCCGAAACTACTTCTTAGCTTCGGAAGCAAATTTTTTGCCCTCCGTGAATTTTTGGGCGAAGTAGTCCTTCATTGCAGCAGGATCGAAATTCA
>PIVQ01001135.1 GCA_003354055.1 Desulfobacteraceae bacterium
TGACGTTGACTCAGGCGGTTAAAGCCTTTGTCAAGGATGGCGACAACATCGGGGTCGGGGGCTTTGTCAACAGCCGTCAACCCGTAGCCATTGCCCATGAAATTATCCGTCAGGGGAGAGCCGACCTTATTCTTTCCTTTCAATCCGCAGGCCTTGTACCGGATTATCTGCTTGGGGCAATGGCTTTGGACCCGAGCCATTTATCCATTCAGCGGATGGAATTCGCATATAACGGCCATGAATATGCCGGCACTTCTTCCATGTTGAGATACATGACGGAAAATGAAAAGATTTTTATCGAAGACTGGACCAACTTTAATATGTCCGCACGATTCAAGGCCGGTTCCATGGGCATCCCGTTTATTCCCATCCGCAGCGGTATGGGCGGGGATATTGAAAAATGCAATCGCTCCCAGGTCATTGAGTGCCCGTTTTCCGAGCGGAATATCCTGCTGATACCGGCCTGCCATCCGGATGTGGGAATTCTCCATGTCCAGGAGGCAGATATATACGGAAACTGCCGGATCAAGGGGCAAACCTTTACCTGCCCTGAAATTGCCATGGCATCCAAAAACGTGATTGTGACCTGTGACAAATTGGTAGACCACGAGATCATCGCCATGGATCCCACAAGGACAGCCATTCCGTTTTTTGCCGTGGATGCGGTTGTTGAACTGCCGTTTGGGGCCTATCCCACGGTTTGTCATGATGTCCATTATTATGACAAAATCCACCTGGAGTATTTCAAGGGATTGACCAATGACTTCCGTAAGGGAGACAGGGACAGCCTGGCAGCCTATTACGACACCTATGTTTTTGGGGTTGCGGATACTGATGAAGTCATTGATAAAATTCCATATAAGCAATTGAAATATGCCCAGCAGACCGAATCAAGAAATCTGGAATTACAAACCCATTTAACACCGCCTTCGGCTTGATGCAGGGGTTTGGCTAACAAAAAAATTCACAGCTTTCGAGGAGATATTATGACGGATTATGCAACAGAGTTCTCGCCCGGTGAAATGATCGTGACAGCCGGTGCAAGGCAACTTGAAAATAATAAGGTGATTTTTGCGGGAACCGGGTTACCCATGGTCGGGATTACCCTGGCTCAATTAACAAGCGGCCCGGGAATTATTCCGGTATTTGAGGCGGGTGCCGTGGGCCCGACGCTGGACAGGAGCCTTCCCCTGTCTGTTGGCGATTCTCGAACCACAAGCCGGGCAAATTTTATCCAGGGATTAAATTCAGCCTTTGAGCTGACCCAGAGAGGATTTATCGATATCGGCTTTATCGGGGGCGCTGAAGTTGATCCTTTCGGCAATTTGAACTCAACCATGATCGGTAATTTTCCGGAGAATTATATGAAGCCTGTTGTAAGGCTTCCCGGCAGCGGCGGGGCAGGCGACATGTCCTGTTCCTGTACCCATACCATTCTCATTGTTCAGCATGAACCCAGACGGTTTGTGGAAAAACTCCAGTATTGCACCAGCATCGGACATATGGACGGATCTAAAGATGCCAGGCAAAAAGCAGGGCTGCAGGGAAAGGGTCCCAAACGGGTGATTACAACCAAAGCCCTTATGGGATTTGACGATGAGACCAAACGCATGAAAATCCTGGCAACCATGCCCGGGGAAACCGTGGAAAGTGTACGGGAGGCTACAGGATTTGAACTCATGGTGGATAAGAATCTGTATGAATTTGCTCCGCCCACCACCGAGGAGATCCGCCTGATCCGGGAAGTCATTGATCCCACCCAGATTTTCTGCAAGCGGTGAATACCAAGGTTAAATATTCAAAATTAACCAAGGGTTGACTATTAGTAATTTGTGATGTGCG